>JAKZUG010000270.1:0-4267 GCA_047516705.1 Candidatus Poribacteria bacterium
CCTGCATCTTGAATTTTTCCTTTCTTCTACAGTTTCTCTAAATTTACACGAATTTACGTGAAATGTCAATCAAATTTAACAGTTTCATAGTCAAGGTTTACGCGAGCTCCTTCGCTGGCGAGGGTTGAAACCTCACCAGCAGCGTGTAGCGGCCGTAGGTGTCAATTTAAGAAAAAAGGACAGCCTCAGTCCCAGACCCGGTAGGCGCGGTTTGTAACCGGGGTCCCCACCCGTTACTGGGAAGGGGTGCCGGCACCTAAATACAAACCTTGTACACGCCAGAACTCTCTTTAGTCCCAGAGGGTTTATTTGCTTGTGTATTTCTTCAGCATCTGTGTAGAAGCATGCATCAACCAAAGACCTAAGCCCCAGAGGGGCGGCATCTGTAGAGACGCTACTACAAAATACCGCGAAATATCACTAAATTGACACGTATGGAATATACACAGCGAAATCCAACAATCCGACGTTGCACGTGTGAGAATAGGTAGGATTTCTAACCTACACGCTTATGTTAAACTCACGTTAAACAACGTTATTTTTCGCTTGGTGCCAGTTTAAAAAAATGGAAAACGAAACGAAATCCACTGAGCAACAGAATCAAAACGTCACCCGTGCCGCAGGGGTCGTCAGCATCGCTGTGATGGTGTCTCGGATACTGGGTCTCGCCCGCGAAACGGCGATAGGTTACTACTTCTCTTCAAAAGTCAGTGCGGACGCTTTTTACCTCGCCTTCCGAATACCGAACTTTCTACGTGATATGTTCGGCGAAGGCATATTGAGCAAGGCATTTATTACCACATTCCTCGCGACGGAAGCCGAAGACGGCGAAGAGGCGGCGTGGAATCTTGCGAACCGTATCTTTAATCTGACACTCCTCGTCTTAATCGGTATCACCATACTCGGTATCGCTTTCGCGCCAGTTGTTGTTGATCTGTTGGCACGAGACAATTTTGATAATAGTTTAGACACTGCCGAACATTTCGGGTTTGACAGCAAAATTGAGTTGGCAATCTATCTCACGCAGTTGATGTTTCCGTATCTACTGTTTGTATCGTTTGCAGCAATTGCGATGGGATTGTTGAACAGCAAGGGACGGTTCGGTATTCCGGCGTGTGCCTCCGCCTTCTTTAATGTGAGTTCTCTCGCTATCGGGATAGGCGGCTACTATTTGTGTCCACTGTTAGATATTCACCCGGTGACGGGTATGGCGATCGGTGTAATTATCGGCGGTATCCTTCAATTCCTAATTCAGGTGCCGTCTATGTCCCGCGTCGGCTTTCGCTATCGTCCGATGCTCAGTCTGCGAGATCCGAGAGTGCTTCAAGTCGTTCATCTAATTGGACCCGCTGTGTTAGGTGTCGCGGCGGTGCAGGTGAATCTACTTACGAACACGTTCTTTATTACCTCAGATTCTGGATGGTTGACGTGGATTAGTAGGGCATATCGCGTCATGCATCTCCCTATCGGGATCTTCGGTGTGGCGATTTCAACGGTGGCACTTCCACAGCTCGCGAGGCTCGCAACAGCAGGAGAGACGGAGAATTTTCGCAACGCACTCTCTTATGCACTCCGATTAATGCTTGTCTTGACAATTCCGGCTGCAATTGGACTCATGGCGTTGTCGGAACCGATCTGCCGTTTGCTCTACGAATGGGGTGAAACTGTCGAAGAAGACACAATCAGGACAGGGGGACTTCTGTTCGTCTATGCGTTCGGTCTGTGCGGATTTTCAACCCTCAAGATTGTTACAGATGGGTTTTACGCCTACAAAGACATCCGCGCGCCGGTTATCGTTAGCATTTGCACCGTTACGCTCAACATCTGCCTCAACTATCTCTTTATCTTTCGCGGATTCTTCTTGGACCCGCGTGCCGTAATATTCTCAACAGTTTTGACCGTAACGCTAAATTGTGCTATCCTACTGTTACTGCTCCACCGAAAAGTCGGAGGATTAGGATTACGATCAATCGTTCTACTGACGCTTAAAATCTTAATCGCTTCAGTTGTAATGGGGTTTCTCTGTTGGCTGACAAACGGAGTCATTGAAAACGACTGGCTCGGCACGGAAGGCATCATTCCACGCACTATCGGGGTGTTCATACCCATCGGATTGGGTCTGATTGCACTCGCGGGGATGTATAAGTTTTTAAAGGTCTCCGAATTTAACGACATCTTGAATATATTCAAACGGCGACTCGGAAAATGATACCACCCTATACCTGTGGGAGGGGTTTGTAACCGTGATGCCCTACGTAGGTTAGGTAGAGCGATAAAGACCAAGAACCCTCCAGTTTATGTATAGAATTCTGGTCTTCGTTGACCGATGCTTGTAGATAGACATAGCGAAACCCATAGGTGTTAATTTAAGAAAAATAACAACCTCGATCCGCATACCCGGTAGGTGTGGTTTTCAACCGCGCCTGGTTCTATCGACAAACTGTGTCCAAAACCTTCTTGAGTCCCGTAGGGTTTATTTGCTTGGGTGTTTCTTCAGTATCTGTGTAGAAACATGTATCAACCAAGACCCAAGCCCCAGAGGGGCGGCATTTATAGAGACGCTACAAAATACCGAAAAACATCCCTAAATTGACACGTATGGATAGACATAGCGAAACCCAACATGTTTCTTTTAAATTGAGGTGTATGGGATCATTTCTTTAGCCCCAGCGGGGCGATAGGTGTATAGAAGGTGCGTGTCTCCAATCCATAAAGCCCCAGCGGGCGACAGGTGTATCACTGATAATTTCGGTCGATTTTCAAGCAGGAACAGAATTTGGATATCTAAATATTTTAGGTACGGGCTTGGACAATAATAGAGAATGCGCTAAGATACTGTACAGGTCTCGAAAATATAATAAAATTAACTGAAAACCCCGATCTTCAGAAAAAAAGATCGTAGCGAGGTTCCATAAGTAAAAAATGCTAACGAAACGGATTATTCCATGTTTGGATGTACGCGCTGGAAAAGTCACGAAAGGTATCGCTTTTCAGGGCAATGTCGATGTCGGCGACCCGGTTGATATGGCACGGTTTTATTATGAAGGTGGTGCCGATGAACTCGTCTTTTACGACATCACGGCGAGCAACGAACGACGCGATATAATGATTGATGTTGTTTCCGCTGTTGCTGCCGAAATCTTTATCCCTTTTTCTGTCGGCGGCGGGCTCCGCACACTTGAAGATATGCGACGCGTCCTACTCGCAGGCGCAGAGAAGGTGAGTATAGACTCCGGTGCAGTACGAAATCCTGAGCTCATCGCGGAAGGCGCGCGGGCGTTCGGCAGTCAGTGCGTCGTGCTGAGTATACAGGTAAAGCGTGTCCCGAAAAGCGAACAGATTCCGAGCGGTTATGAGATTTACATAGACGGCGGCAGAAAACCGGTCGGTTGGGACGCACTGGAATGGTCGGCGCGCGGTGTTGACTTGGGGGCAGGCGAGATCGTCGTCAATAGCATTGACGCAGACGGCACGAAAGCCGGGTATGAACTCGAATTGACGGGTGCTATCGCTGATCTCGTGCCGGTGCCTGTGATCGCTTCCGGTGGTGCAGGAAATCCACAGCACTTGCGCGATGTCTTTGTCGAAAGCAACGCCGATGCAGCGATCGTCGCGTCTATCACACACTATGGTGAATTCACAATTGAGAACATCAAAACCTATCTAACAGATGAAGGTGTGAGTGTTCGGGATACATGGTAGTACGAGGAACGAGGTTTCATTTCACTGATTAAGAAAAATTACGGTGCTGTCAAAAAGTCTACGAAGAGATAACTATATGTGTTATACTTAAACCTACGCTGGCAATTCCAGGTTGGTAATAACGCTGATGCTACAGATGCCATTGTTACCGACCATCCTATGGCTAAATGATTAAGAAACCCGAAAATCATTTTAGATAAAATCTAAAATATCACTTTATGTTTTTTATACTAAAGTTTGGACAATTTGGATGATATTCAGGTAACTTTCTCAACATTTGGTGCCTGCTCTCATTTGAAAACCTGTCTAATATCTTGTGGTTTTGTTTCTTGAAGACAACTCGTAGAAATGATGCTTTGGTATCAGCAGAGAGCAGCCCTAGCGGGGCGACATGTGTATAGAAATGTTAGATTAGAAGGAAAGATGCCTAAGATATTTCATTTTAATCCAACTTATCACGCAAGGGTGCTCAAAAATTGTCCAAAGTTTAGTTTTTATAGTAAAACCCAAAAATATGTTTACACTTTTCGGAACAGCAACTCCTCCCTCGCTGGTGGGTTTTGGA
>JAKZUG010000271.1:0-15523 GCA_047516705.1 Candidatus Poribacteria bacterium
ACACTGAAGACATATATGAGCCTTCGCTTACGCAGGATAGCCTCGGCAAGCTCGGCATGTGGGTTTTCCTCGCCGGGGATACCATGTCGTTTGGCGCGTTGCTGGCGGCTTACGCCGCTATCCGGATAGGTGCAGGCGCAATCGGTTGGGTCCCGCCAAGCGAGATTCTCGGCATTAACTTAACCGCTTTTATGACATTCCTGTTGATATGCAGTAGTGTCACTATGGTGAAAGCATTAGAGTCTATTCAGAGTGGCAATGTCGGAAGGATGTGTGACTTTCTCGGGCTAACGATTTTAGGGGGTATTATTTTCCTTGGACTGCAGGCTTATGAATGGTATCATCTGATTAACCACGGATTGACACTCACCAGCATCCCTGATCATGGGTTGTCGGGGGCAGCGATTAGCGGTTCAACGCTTTTTGGTCCGACTTTCTACGCCATCACAGGTTTCCACGGGATGCACGTGACCGGTGGTGTTATTTATCTCACCGTTATATTGAGAAATGGATGGTCCGGTAGATATACGGCTGAGTTTAACCATGAGGTGGAAATCGTCGGGCTCTATTGGCACTTCGTTGACCTTATTTGGATTATGGTTTTTACCTTCATCTATCTCATATAGGAGGACATGAAAATGGCACAGAACGAACACAAAGAGCACCCGAAATACATGAATATCTTCTGGTTGCTTGCGGGATTGACTGCCGTTGAGATTGCTGTCGCAATCCCTGAGTACGCCGCTATACTCAAAGGAATACTTCTCATCGGACTCGCATGTTCTAAGGCTATCTTGGTTGCTAACTATTTTATGCATCTGAAGTTTGAGAGAAGGACATTGGCGATTATCGTGGTAACGCCGTTTCTTATCTGCGTGCTTCTGGTTTTTGCGTTGATGCCCGACCTCACGTCAGATGCTCGGCACGAAGGCATAGAGAAACCGGCAGCAGAAGTCGTCGATACATCGTCTCACTAACTTCTTCGGTCTGACGAGATTTCTGGTGTCGTTGCGGTGATAGACACACGTGTTTGTAGCGTTTACGTAGCCACAACACAGCACCGACCTGAACGAAAACTGATGCTCACAACAACCGGACGATCATGGCAGAGACCATAGTTAAAAAAATGGAAACACAAACCGGCAATGCCACCAAAACGGGACGGAGGATTGACAAAAGCACCCTAATCTGGGTAGTACTGGGTGTCATCATTATCGCTATCGCGGGTATCAACTTATGGTCGGTATTTGACAGTAAACCGGAGGCACTGCCTGAAGTTGCTGAGGTCAGTGTGCCAGATTTTAACTTGGTGAACCAGCAGGGCGAACCGTTAGGGTTATCCGACATGGCGGGCAAAATTTGGGTGGCGGACTTCATCTTCACCAATTGCCCAACGATTTGTCCAGCGATGACACAGGAGATGGCGCGCCTACAATCCGAATTTGTTGCAGACCTCGTCTATTTCGTTTCGTTTTCCGTAGATCCCGAAAGGGATACGGCAGAAGTACTCTCGCGCTATGCAACCGCTTATGGGGCTGATGATAGACGTTGGCACTTTCTCACCGGAGACAAAACACATATCTACCAGTTAGCCGAAAAAGGGTTCAGTTTAGCGGCGGGACACAAGGGCAGCGAGATACTCCATAGTCCACGATTTGTTCTCGTCAAACCAGATGGAAACATCCACGGTCACTACAATAGCCAGAGCAAACCCGCAATGGTCCGCTTACGGCGGGATGTTAAATTGCTTCTCGGAAAATGAGAGACCTGAATCTTCTAATCTCTCTCGCAGCTTTTGTGGTTCATTTCACCTTCGGATTTTTCCGTGGACGGTTTAAGAGATTCAGTCGCCCGTGGAGCAGATGCCTCTATATTCCGATTGTGATTAACATCGTTGTTCGGCGTTTTATCCTCCATTGGGGATGGCAAACCGCTATGGTTCATTTATGGCCAGCAACACTCATTGCCCATATACTTGGTGGGTTGATCGGAGCTCGATACAAACCAGATAGGCATAGTGAGACAGACTGAGTTCCTTTCTTTTCGATAACAAATAAGGAAAAGACATGATCAAAAAAATCTACGTGCCCGTTGATAATTCGGATTACTCGGATGCGAGTATCGCTTTGGCGGTTGCGTTCGCAAGGAAGTTTGGATCCCAATTGGTCGGTTCGCACGTTTATGCCGCAAAGATGCACGATGTCCGCTTTAAACAGATGGAATACACCCTTCCCGAGGAGTATCAAGACGAGGTGGAGCTTGAAAAGCAACGCCGAATCCACGATACACTCATTACGATGGGATTGCAGCTGATCTCCGATTCCTATCTTGAGGTGATGAAAGAGAAGTGTGCTGAATTTGACATCCCGTTTGAACCAAAAATGCCGGAAGGCAAACACTTTATAAAACTCGTTGAAGACATTCAGGAAAGCGATTACGATCTCGTGATTATGGGCGCACTCGGTATGGGTGCAGTCAAAGATAGCCTCATTGGTGGTGTCTGTGAACGCGTGGTTCGCCGTATTAATACCGATACCCTTGTTGTCCGAGACCTTGAGCCGTTTGAAGAACATAACGGAAATATCCTCGTCGGGATTGATGGAAGTCCTGAATCTTTCTCAGGTTTGAAAACCGCAATACAACTCGGACATAAGTTCAACAAACAGGTTGAAGCCGTTGGTGTCTACGATCCTTATCTACACTACATCGTCTTCAATTCCGTTGTGAATGTGCTAACGGAACGCGCCGCAAGAACTTTCAGGTTTAAAGAGCAAGAGCAACTCCACGAAGAGGTAATTGATACCGGATTAGCGAAAATTTATCAGTCACACTTAGAAGTCGCACGCTCCATTGCAAAAGAGGAACACGACTACGCACTAAAAATTACACTGCTTGATGGAAAAGCTTATGAAAAGATTCTACAATATGCCAGAAAAACAAACCCGTGGCTCCTTGTCATAGGCAGAATAGGAGTGCACAGTGAACAAGATATGGACATCGGAAGCACTGCGGAGAATCTGTTACGTCTTGCCCCTTGCAATGTTCTCTTATCAAGCCAACGCTATTTCCCGCAGATAGATGTAAAAGCAGAAGAAATCCTTGTCTGGACGCAGGAGGCGTTAGATAGGATGGAGAAAGCACCACCCTTAGTGCGTGGCATCGCGAAGACAGCCGTACATCGGTTTGCCATAGAACGTGGTCATTCTGTTATTACTGAGAGTGTCATCGACATGGCGATGGAAGCGATTATGCCACAACGTGCCTCTGAAAAACTGACGCGCGTCGCAAAAGAGATCGCGGAGCAGAAAGTGCTGGAGTCAGATGCAGTCCAGACATATATCTGTGGCGAATGTGGCTACGCGGCACATAACCAGCAGCCCATAAAGTGCCCCGTCTGTAGTTCAGAACCGGAACGTTTTCAGATGGTGGACAAAAGTTCTCTTGAGAAAGTTGCCGTAGACGAAGGTGGTGCTGCCGAGGAAGAAACTTTTGATGGTGTGAGACTCCAATGGTCGGAGCAAGCGAAGAAAGCACTGCGTACTGTGCCACGCGGCTATATGCGTCGAAACGTCAAAGCACGGATCGAAAAATCTGCCCGCTCCCAAAAAATTAATACTATCACAAATGCCTTCGCAACAGAGATTATTGACGATAGCATGGGGGAAGCAGCAGCAGTCCGTGAAGACGCGCCTGAACTCAGAACCTTACAAGCACAGACTGCCGATTCCCAGAGTGCCGAAGTCATTCCAGGTTTTGAAAGTCCAGTGCAGTGGACTCAGGAAGCCATTGAACGTTTAGACTTAGTGCCTGCAGGGTTTATGCGGAATATCACGCAAACCCGGATTGAACAACGCGCACAAGAGCACAACATTGAACGGGTTACACTCGATTTCGCAGCCCGCGTCATTGAGGACGGCAGAAGCCTTGCCAATGAAGTGCTTGGACAGTATTATCAACCGTCAAATCAGGAATAGACGTGTAGTGCTCTATCCATTTTCAAATTGAAGGTAAACCTTGTTTGTAGTAGGGAAACCATTCATTGCCCGTTCCTGCGTGCGATAATGCACTTCGCATTTGGGCAAGTACGCCGCAAAATCGCACTACTACGAACCCACTCTAAAATTCAAACTGGATGAAACAGTAGACAATAGAGGCAATGATTGCTGATGAACTACTTAAAACGGTGAGTAAACGATGAGCGAAATCCCAACGGTCACTTTCCAAATACTCGGACCAAATGAGGGCGTTGCAGAGGGGGCGTCCAACGGCTTATGGTTTAAAGTGAAATCGGATCCGCCACCAACAGACGAGCTTATCGTCGGTTTGAAGGTTTGCTCATCTAACGGGGAGGTTCAACAGTCCGGCACTGTCATGATTCTGAAACATGAGCGCCATTCTGCAGATTTTTTTTACAAGACGGTGGATGGTAAACTTGATGTATGGCTGGAAATTGAACCTTTTGATTCTCTCTCCAAATTAGGGTTTCCTGTTTTCACAAACGAAGGTTATGTTATAGAAGCAGGGTGTGAATTTCTGGAGTATAACGTTGGCTATTTGTCGAAAATAGTTCCTTACCAGTGGAAGGGACCTGATCGAGGCTTATGGACGGACGAGAAACGTTGAAACTTGCCACAGACGCAGCATCGTAACAAGGTTCACTGAAAAGCGGAGGCTCATTATGCAAAAGTATGCTTTGAGAAATACGTTGACATTCTTACTTGTGGTATTTATCCTAACTGCTAACAGTTTTGCCGACAATTGGCAACAGTGGCGCGGAATGCACAGCGACGGTATCAGCCAAGAGACCGATGTACCCATTCAGTGGAGTCAAACCGAAAATATTAAATGGCGCTTACCACTCCCCGGCGAAGCCGCCTCCACTCCTATCATCTGGGAAGATAAGATTTTCCTCACTTCGGCTGAAGGGGACACACTCGTCTTGATGTGTATCAGCACCGATGGTGAAGAACTCTGGAAACAGACTTTAGGGCATGGTAACCGAGTCGTCCGCGGCAGTGAAGGCAACTCTGCCGCACCCTCTCCCGTAACCGATGGCGAACATGTCTGGGCATTCCTCGGAACCGGAGACCTCGCCTGCTACGATTTTGACGGAAACCAGGTTTGGCACACCAATCTCGCTGACCGTTACGGCGAATTCAATCTCTTTTTTGTTATGGCAACGACCCCACTGCTTGACAAAGATCGCCTCTACTTCCAACTTATCCATAGCAACGCATGGGTCGTCCTTGCGCTTGACAAAATGACCGGGGACGAGATCTGGAAGCATAATCGGGACAGTGACGCGACCGCTGAATGTGAACAGGCTTATACCTCCCCAATTCTCTATCGTGACGACGCGCGCGAGTACCTCGTCGTCCACGGTGCTGACTATGTCACTGCACACAGTTTGGAAGACGGCAGCGAAATCTGGCGATGTGGCGGTTTGAATCCAATGGAGAGGTATAATTATTCCCTCCGGTTCGTCGCCTCTCCCGTTGCAACAGAAGGACTTATCGTCGTACCCTCCGCCAAAAATGGACCCGTTTTGGGTATCAATCCAGCTTCTGCACCCGGTGATATAACTGATAGCCAGTGGCAAATTTGGAAACGCCAGCAAGGCACTCCCGATGTTCCTTCTCCACTCATTCACGATGGCTTAGTCTATCTCTGTCGAGAAAACGGCGACCTAATATGCCTTGATGCCCAAACAGGTGAACAGTTCTATCGAGAACGGACGCATCGGCACCGACATCGTGCCTCACCTGTCTATGCGAATGGGCATATCTATCTGACATCACGCGACGGTGTTATCACTGTTGTGAAGGCTGGACGTGAGTTTGAAATCGTCGCCAGCAATGCCATGGGTGAAGACATCGCTGCATCTCCTGCCATCGCAAACGGCACGCTCTATCTCCGCAGTTATCAAGCACTCTATGCAATCGGTGGGGAAAAATGAAGACCTATAGCGATTTGCCGAGCGATGCTGGTTCCAACATTATTGGACAAGTCACGGCGCAGGCAAACCGACTCCAACAGCGACTCACTTCAGTAAAACACACCGTAGCCATTATGAGCGGAAAAGGGGGTGTTGGAAAGAGTTCGCTAACCGCGAATCTTGCCATCGCGCTCACGCTAAAAGGCAACACTGTCGGAGTCGTTGACGCTGATATTAATGGACCAACGCTTGCGAAGATGATGGGTGTACGCGACGCTACACTGGAATACACGCCTACAGGAGTCAAACCTGCGATTACCGCACTCGGCACCAAACTGATCTCCATGGATCTACTTTTGGCTGAAGACGATGCGCCGGTGCTTTGGAATGCTCATACCCAAATGGACGCGTTCACATGGCGTACTACAATGGAAGTAGGCGCGCTGCGAGAATTCATTGCCGATACCGAATGGGGCGACTTGGATTACCTCCTGCTGGATCTGCCACCCGGAACCGATCGGCTGCCAAATGTAGCGGAACTTATTCCTAATCTTGGTGGTGTCGTCGTTGTGACAATCCCCTCTGAAGTCTCGCAATTAATCGTCAAAAAATCGGTGACGATGGCGAGAGACATTCTTAAGGTCCCGATCATCGGTGTTGTTGAAAATATGGCTTTCTATGTATGTCAACACTGCGGCGAAAAAGAGCCGCTCTTTTCCGCTGAGGAGACCGTTGATAAGGCATTCCAGCAAACCGTGCTTGGCAGCATCCCCTTTGACCCACAACTCGCGCGTGCCAGTGACAACGGGACCCTTTATATTGATCAATATCCTGATGCACCCGCAAGTAAAGCACTCATGCACGTGGCTGAAAAGATTCAATGTTTTTTTCAAGGAGACAAGAGATGAAATTTCTATGTACAGACTGTGATACAGCGATGAAGTTTAAAGATGTGACCCGCCCCGAGCAAGGTTCCGTGACAGCACTTTTTGAATGCCCTGACTGTTTTACAGAGATCGCTATGTTCCTCAATCCGTCGGAAACTCAGATGCTAAAATCCTTGGACCTTAAACTCGGTGGTACTAACGAAGCAGCACAACCGATGCAACTGGTGCGCTCACAATTAGAGACGGCAAAGGGCGAATCAATGCCTAATATGTTTTCGTCAGAAACGAGTTCAGGCGAAACCGCTGAAGGCGGTAAATGTCCCTTTACCTCCGTCATCTCCGAGGCGTTTCAGGAAGAACCAGAACTTGCCGAACCGACAGGTCCCGTCTGGACAGCAGAGGCACTCGAACGCTTAGAGCGGATCCCCGCTTTTGTTCGTCCGATGGCGAAAATGGGAATTGAAAGTTTTGCCAAAGACAATGGACATGACGAAATTACGGGCGAAGTCATGGATGCCGCACGCGGAAACTTCCCGGCACAGTTCTAACACCAAATTAACAGTGATTGTAGGGAACTTGGTCAACTCCCTGTGTCTCGGTTTCCCTACGTCGCTTTATCATATCCCACCCTCCAAAAAATCCGAGATTTAAACAACAATTATCACCCATTTCCAAGCAACAAAATTGGCATTTTACGTAACTTTCTTAAGGAAAATGACGTTATTTTGCCATAGGCGTTCTCTTTCTGGCGCACAATCTTATGTGTTATATAGTAAAATCAGAAAATATGTTGACACTTCGGCGAACAAGAGTTCCCTCTTTCGCTGGCGGGGTTTGTAACCCCGCCTACCCCAATGTCCAAGTAATTGTAGATTTTACTATATTTAACGCAGATTGAAAGATTGCCGATGCTGAAACATAGTGTCCAATCACAATCTTTTTTTCTTACGATCACGCAAAAATTGTAATATTAGGCGCAAGAATTGTGATAAAAACGCAAAAATTGTGTTGATATCGTGAAACCTAACCTCAGTCCCCATCGTTTATTTATAGCGTTTGGGTTTCACTCTGATTTAGGCATCTTGAGACACGATACGAACCTAAGAGGAAGCCAATACTAAAGATTTTGAATATTACGTTTGATTCGGTCTATGTGTTTAAATCGGACTCACATTGATATACAACTTTAGTTATACAGAAACAAATAGATATGACGATATGTATCGCAGGCATATAGCACATTGTCTCGACTGAGATCGACTAATTCGCGATACAATTCCAATGTGCCATTCGTACAGTCACGATTTTCGAGTAGAGGAATAACATCATGGAAAAAATGAAATTAAAAATTAGTGATAAATCCTGTCGACATCGCGTCAAAACACGAACTGATGCATTGGCAGTACCTATGAAAGCAGGTTTTGAAGCAGTGAAAAAACACCTAACTTTATCGTTGAGTTTGATGGGTGGTATTCTAATTGTCCTTTTCATCATAAGCGGCTGTGCCGATGTACCTTATACCGGTCCAACACTATCAGTTGACCATGTAGACCGGTATCTTGACGCAATTGGTGAGGATACAGTCTGCCTTGAAGATGGGTTTGATGTTGTTTGCATAAGACTTCTGTCTGGAGACGACGATGCAGGGGACGACGCACCCATCGTCCACGTTTATCCAACAAACCTCACTTATATATTCCATTATGAGGGTCAACCTATTTTGCGTGCTGAAAGGGAAATGGACACCACCCAGATTGTACAGGAATTGATAGATGCCGGAAGGATTCAGCTCCCACCAAATACCGGTAATCAAGGTGCTGGGGGTAATAGTGCCGGAAGTTGGACTATACAGATATATTATCCAGACTCGTTCCCGGAAGCAAAGCGTGGGCAAACACCTAAAACCAGTGGATTTGACATCAGGGTTGTCGCAGGGATGAAGATAGGAACTAACAAGCGAAATGATTTGGACATAAACAACTTCGCACAAACCGATGACTCTGATGGCAGCCGCAGCGTTCGATTCTCTGTTGAAACTGACGCTTCGGAGATAAAGATTCAAGTGAATGGGTTGGTCCCAGGCAATACCGCAACATTCCATATCAGTGCAGATGACGTAGCATCTGATGGGGGCTCTAATACCCTCGAATTGCAACCGCTACGGTAACCCTCTAAAAAGGAGTAATGTCATGGCAAAAGCGAAATTAAAAATCAATAATATGTCCTGCCAACATTGCGTCAAAACTGTAACCGACGCATTGACAGCACTTGAGGGTGTTCAACGTACGAGGGTGAATCTGCGCAAGGGTGAAGCAGTTGTCCATTTTGATGCCTCCCGTATCACTACCGCTAACCTTATAGAGGCAGTAACGAAAGCAGGTTTTGAAGCAGTGAAGAAAACCGAACCTTTATCATTAGGAATAATCAGTGGTATCCTAATTCTACTATTCAGCATAGTCGGGTGTTCTGACATGCCGTATACAGGTTCAATGCTGACAGTTGACGATTTCGACAAGTATTTTACGATGAGTGAAGGTTCCGCCTGCCTTCTAAATGGATATGCTTCTGCTTGTATAACACTTGCACCCAGAGGTGGGGCAGACAGGAACGCGCCCGTCATCCACATCCATCCAAGAAAACTCGTTTATATTTTCTATCATGAAGGCAAGCAAATTGTACGTGCTGAAAGAGCGATGGATACTTCCGAGATTGTAAAGGAATTGACAGATCCTGGAACATCGGGTGGTGATGATCAAGGGACTCGTGGTGTTCGAGATGATGGTGGCAACAATGGGAACACCGGCGATGGCAACAATGATGGCGGTAATAACGGCGGCAACAACGGCGGTGGCAACAACGGCGGTGATAACAACGGCGGCGATAATGGCGGCGGCGATAATGGCGGCGGCGATAATGGTGGCGGCGATAATGGCGGCGGCGATAATGGCGGCGGCGATAATGGCGGCGGCGATAATGGCGGCGGCGATAATGGCGGCAATCCTCCAGTGAATCCACCGGTTAATAACAATCCACCGGTTAATAACAATCCACCGGTTGATAACAATCCACCGGTTGATAACGAGTTAGTACCAACGACCTTGGAGTATGTCAGTGGCGATGGTCAGAGTGGCAAAATCAATCAGCAGTTGACTAACTCTCTTGTCGTTAGAGTGCTTGATCAGAAGAGTGTTACGCTATCGGGTGTCACGGTGAGTTTTTCTGTCAGTCCAAGTGGAACTCTGAGTGCTGCGAGTCCTACGACAGACACAAACGGTAAAGCAAGCACGACGCTGACACTTGGTAACACGGCTGGAAGTTATACCGTCACTGCGAGTGTTTCTGGCATCGCTCAGACGGTGACATTTACGGCGACAGCTACCGATCCACCACCTCCGGTTGATAACAATCCGCCGGTTGATAACAATCCACCGGTTAATAACAATCGCGATGTGGCGGATGACTCACACCTCTTTTACGAGATGAACAGTCCGATCGTCCTAAAAGGATGGTTGATATGGATATCTTATCCAGAAAACTACAAGGGCCCGCGTGGGTTAGGCGAGGGGGAACTCGGGGGGACGCAGGGGCCAGAGCCAGGTGATTATCCATACGGTTTCACGATCACCGTAAGCGATGGAACGATAACAGAGTTTGTTCAAACCGAGGGATCCTGTGATGACTACGACGGAGACGGAAACTCTGACGAACCCTGCAACACGCATCTCGGCGACCCAAATGGAAGTACGTACTCTGTTCAGATCTACATTGAAATAGAGGAGGAAGAGGGAACGGAGGGGAAACAAATAACATTTTTAGTGGATTGGGATCAAAGTGCTGATAACTGGGTTGGTACTCCAGCAGATGATGTTACATACAGCCTTGATTCAAGCAAAAATATGATGGATTATACTATGGATGGGTACGACCCTGATCATACCAATCAAGAAGATTAGTAGTAAAACAGAGAAGAAAACGGAATTCTGTTTTCAAAGGTGTCGCATATATGGCCACAAAAAGTAAGGATAGCAACGGGTGAGTTCGTTGCCACCAAGAGAATATGTCCCTTAAACAATGGGCAATGTACTGAAGTACATTGCCCGTTCCCTTTTTTACAACTTTTATGAACTGGAGTCTATGTGTTTGGCTGGATTTTATTCATCGAGTTGATGCACGACAGCAAGCGGTGTCGCCGCGAGTAAACCCGCATCGATCGGAATAACAACACCGGAGATCCATTTCGATTCGTCGCTGGCGAGGAAAACAGTCGCCCACGCCACGTCCCATGCAGTTCCTTCTGTGCCAAGCGGTCCTATAAGGCGACGGCGTTCCCGTTCTGCTTCGCTCAGATACGGTGCAGGAAACGAGGCATAGAGATGTCCAGGCGCGATACAATTCACTCGGATATTGTCACGTCCGTGGTGGACCGCCATCACCTTCGTCGCTGAGATCATCCCACCCTTTGCCGCGGCGTAAGGCACATTCCGCGATGAACCCGCGCGCAATGCATCAATGGACGAGACGTTGATAATGGAGCCACCGCCTGCCTCAGCCATCCGCGGAACAGCGTGCTTGCACGCCATGATCATGCTCTTGAGGTTGACATCCATCACTCTATCCCATTTCGCCTCGTCTACCTCCGTGACCATCCCGGAACCACCAAGTCCAACGTTATTAAAGAGGACATTTACTTTACCGAAACATTCAACGGCAGCCTCTACCATTGCGGCGCAATCCGCCTCTTTCGACAAGTCGCCGATGAACACCGAGGCTTCGCCACCTTCTGCCTCAATTTCTGAAAATGTGGCGTTAGCATTCTCAGGGGAGATGTCCGCCAACAGCACTTTCGCACCCTCTCTCGCGAAAAGCATGGATGTCGCATAGCCGGTCCCGTCAACTTCACCTTTTTTGCCGGCACCTGTGACAATGGCAACCTTCCCGTTCAATCGATCCATAGTTTCAACCAATTGTGAGGACGGAAGATTTTCCAGCCTTCCAACTTTCCAATCTTCCAATCCCACACAGAAATGAACATCCAATTGCAAGATGCGTATCTACGTCCCAATTCCTAACTTATCGTTAATTTCTTTCTGATAGCCTTCGAGTTCGCAGTTTTCGATCTCCGCGATCGTCACGGGACGATCGAACCATCCAGATTCATAGACTGCCATGCAGATGGCTTCAGACCGCATCCCTTCGACTGCGTCCACTTCAGGTTTGCCACCGCTCCGAACCGCATCGGCGAAGTATTTCAGTTCAATAGCGACAGTATCTTCAACGCCGCTTGGGAAATAATATTCTCGTTCTGAGTCGCTGAGGCTATCCATGAATTCTTTCATCAGATCTTCGTTGGAAATCGGTTCACCGCCGCGCGGCACTAAGCCTCTACCCCAGTCAAGCGCACCCTCACTGCCGTAAACAGTGTGTTGACCGAAACCGTGTCCCGGTGCCGAACCAACCCAGGTCCATTGCGCGGTAACGCCTTGTTCAAACTTGATGGTAGCAATCATCGCGTCTTCGACATCAACAGGATAACCGCCTTCACGCTCGCCTGGGTTGTCGTAGCGGTAAGGTTCGTAAGCCTTATTAATCGCGTAAACTTCCTCGGCTTCCAGACCGAGAATATAGCGCATTAGATCGGTGAAGTGCACACCACCATCTAATGCCCAACCGCCGCCAGCGTCCATCTTGAAGTTGCGCCAACCCCATTTGCCTAAGCCTTCGCCGACTTCAACCCAGAAGAACATACGCGGTTCGCCGATACGTCCTTGCGCGATTGCCCAACTCCGTGTACGCTGGATCCGTGCCAGACGGTAGTTTTCAGCCACGGAGATAATCTTGTCGTTCCGCTCCGCCGCTTCCATCATCAATTGGCATGCCCGCATTGTGATACCGAACGGCTTTTCAATAATAACATGCTTTCCAGCATCAAGCGCAGGCACAGCGAGCGTATGATGTGCACTATGCAGCGCACAGATATCAACACATTCCAAATCAGGATGTTTCGCCAGCATTTCGTCGAGTTCCGTATAGACTGCTGGCTTCGTACCGCCTTGAAATTCATGCGCCTGATTCGCGCGTTCCTCGGCGCGTTCCTCGGCGATGTCGCACGCCGCCACAATGTCAAAATCCCTAAGTCCTTTGGACCAGAGTTGGCGATAGCCGCCCATGTGTGCACCCGACATACCGCCACATCCTACTAATCCCATCTTAATTCGTTCAGACATGTAAGCCTCCTTAATCGTGATTCGCGCGCGTCCAACGCGCCTAACAGCACATGCGAAATTATATGTGATACGAAATCTAGTGTCAACATTTTTATCGCTCGCTTACGACGATGGTGTCTGATTACTATTATGCTGAATATTCTTTGCCGACAGCCGATAGCTGACTGCTAATCTCAAAACACTTGACTTAAAAATTCATTCACTGATAAAATACTCAAGTAAAGGGAGGAAATGACCATGAATATCGTTGGTATGAAATTGTTTGATAGCATCAGAAGTTTTTGGGTTGCACTAACGGTTTTGATTTTACTCGGCGGTGTGTTTGCCGAGGCAGCAGTTGATAAACACACTGTTGCTGTCTGGCTTTTTGAAGAAGGTGCTGGAAAAACCGTGAAAGATGCATCCGGGAATGGACACGACGGTAAATTTGCCGGTAATCCCAAGTGGGTAAAAGCGAAATTTGGAACAGGATTGGAACTTCCTGGCGACGCTGGCGGCTATGTCGTCGTGGATTCTACCAAAAAACTGGAGTTGGAGACACTCAGTATTGAAGCGTGGATTAAAGTGAAAGAGAGCACGGGTAAATGGCAAGGAATTGTCTGCAAACAGCAGGCAGGGTGTACCAATCGAAACTACGGCATCTGGGTTCAAGTAGATCAGAGCGTTTTGCATGCACAAATCGGTGCAAATGGCGGCTGCGCGTTCAATATAAATGGCACAACTGACATCACAGACAACAAGTGGCATCATCTCGCTTTTACTTATGATGGCAAGATGGGACGGGTTTACGTTGATGGCGAATTGGAGACCGAGGCTCCTAATGATCAGACGTTTCAGAGCAGCGATCCAATTACGATCGGCGTGCCGAATCTTGATAACGCAAACGGATTGAAAGGTATCATTGAAGAGATACGCATCTCCAACGTCGCACGAACCGAAAAAGAGATTCAAGAAGCGATGGATGTCGGCTTAGCCCAAATTCTCAATGTTGAACCCGGCGGTAAACTCGCAACGCGCTGGGGATACCTCAAAATTGTACCATAAATAAACAGGACTTATGCACACGCCTTTGCTGGCTAGGTTTGTAACCTCGCCAGTAGTACGTACATACATAGGGCCCATAATAATTACGTAAGCCTTAAATAAAAAGGAGAATAGATTGAAACAATTAACGTGTGCATGTTTACTGCTACTCTGCATCACTACACTTGCATTCGGGCAAGGGCTTCCGATGGCGGTGCCAGAGGAGGTTGGTGTCTCTGCCGAACGCCTTGAACGCATCCGTCCTGTCATGCAAGGCTACGTTGATGAAGGACACCTACCGGGATTCCTAACGGTCGTGGCACGACGCGGGAAGATTGTCCATTTTGAAACTATCGGCATGCGAGATGTTGAGAATAACAAACAGGTTGAACCCGATACCATCTTCCGTATCTACTCTATGTCAAAACCGATTACCAGTGTTGCAGTGATGATGCTCTATGAAGAAGGGCATTTTCAACTCGGCACGCCAGTTTCTAAATTTATCCCTGAATTTAAAAACATGAAGGTCTACAACGATGACCAGACCGAAATCTTGGATGCGAAGAAGCCGATTACAATCAAGCATCTCCTCATGCATACCGCAGGTTTTACTTACGGTTGGGGCAATAAACCTGTTGATGAACGCTATAAGGAGTTGAAAATTTTTGAATCCGGCACAACGCTCGCTGATATGGTGAAAAAACTTGCGGACATTCCTCTCGTTCACGAACCGGATGAGAGGTGGACCTATGGGGTCTCCGTTGATGTCCTCGGCTATCTTGTGGAGGTAGTTTCTGGTATGCCGTTTGAGGAATGCCTCCAAACGCGGCTCTTTGGTCCCCTCGGTATAGTAGACACCGGGTTTTCTGTGCCACCGGAGAAAGTCGACAGGTACGCAGCACTATACCGGCATAACAGAAGAGAGAGGCTGATGAAACGCGTAGGAAGAGACGCACCACTCGCTAACGATGAACTCAGTTTTTTCCCATCGGGGGGTGGCGGTCTCGTCTCAACCGCTGCAGATTACATGCGCTTTTCTCAGATGTTGCTCAACGGTGGTGAACTTGACGGTGTCCGCATATTGGGCAAAAAAACCGTTGAACTGATGCGCTACCCGCATCATGATGACTGGTTCGGACTCGGTTTTGCTGTCGTCACAAATAAAGAGTCACCGAACATTCTGGAATCGGTAGGGAATTTCAGTTGGAGCGGTGCCGCTGCTACCACCTTCTGGATCGATCCGCAAGAGGAATTGATCGGCTTGCTCATGACGCAACTGCTCAATAACCCTCATCCTTTCCAGCAGCAATTTAAGGTCTTAGTTTATCAATCGCTCACTGAATAACAGTCGTCACGAGGAGGGTATTGTCCACATAATGGTTTTGCCCTGTTCGTTTTAGAAGAAACCCCCTAAATCCCCCTTATCAGGGGGACTTTGAGTATATCCGTACCAT
>JAKZUG010000272.1:0-5721 GCA_047516705.1 Candidatus Poribacteria bacterium
CGGATGCCGTTCCGGTGAAAACCAACCGACCTGATTGGAATACGCCATCTGCAGTGTACCGAGCGTGCCGTCGTCTAATAAGGATTTGAGTTTCATATATCCCGGATCAAACCGCATCATGTAGGCGACCATCAGGAGGACCCCGGCATTTTCAGCGGCGGCGACCATCTCGTCGCCTTCGGCGACGTTGCAACACATCGGTTTTTCCATCAAGATGTGTTTGCCTGCATCAGTAGCGGCACGGGTGATTTCGAGGTGTGGACGTGGATGGACGCACACATCAACTGCATCTATGTCCGATCTGTCGAGGAGTGCGCGGTAGTCTGTGTAGGCATCGGCACCGAAACGGTCTGCCTGTTCGTTTGCGGATGCTTCGTTGATGTCAGCGATCGCGACGATGTCAGCACGGCGCGTCGGTTCTTGATAATAGGGAGCGTGGAGACCACGGAAAATGCCACCACATCCGATAATACCAACTCTAATTTTATCCATGTATTTTCTCCTTTAAAACTACAAAACCGCGTTCGTAGTAGGGCGATTCATCGCCCGTTCCCAACACCGAATGTGTCTACTACTTTAAGGATGGGAGGTGGTGTCTTGTCCGCTAAGAGCGCGAGTGCCTCAGCGATAATCGCGTGTTGTAGTTCTGGGTTGTTCGGTTCACCGAGCGGATGTCCAAATGGATATGGAACCGCTAAGGCGCGCGGCGGTTTTACCTTCTTCGTCATACTTTCAACAAGCGTAATTGAAACCGTAGAGATTCCCGCCGCTTCAACAGCACGTTGTATCAATCCTACAGACTGATTGCACATCGGTCACACAGGAGTTAGGAAAGCGACATCTACACCGTCCGCTTTAAGCATCCGTCCAACCTCAGGTGCGGATTGCGTAATGAGGCGGTGTGGTTTTGTAATAGATCCCATAAAACTGAAGTGCCTACGGTTTAGCGATCCGATTTTACCTTCGGTCTCCAACTCCCTGAATCTATCAAGTGGAAATGCAAGGTTCGCATCAATTTCGAGACCCCGTTCATCATAAGCCGCGCTTTTATGTCCATTTATGAGTGCTTGTGTCTGAATGGAATTTGGAATCTCGCGGTACGAACAATCCCCTTTCTCAAAGGGATTCTGCCCATGGAGAAAAAAACCGGCGGTTGTAATGAGAGCAACGCTACATTCGTCCAACAGCAAGCGCAGCGGTGTGTGGGGAGTTGTTTTATAACGCTCACCGCGGTAAAACTTCATAAAGAATCGGGATAGAGGATCAAGTTTACGTAAAGATGCCATAGTTGTTCTATCGCTACAATTATGCCTTGTTTTCAAGAGGCCAACCCCCATGTTCAGCAATCGTATTATCAATATCTTCCATGATTTTCACAGTTTTGTCAAGCGCACCGCACATACGCCGATAATGTTGAATTTCATCAAAGGTCAAATTTCTTGATTTCCGGTCAGTAAGCCATTTTTCTGCTGGGCAGTGTCCACCTACGCGAAACTCCCAAACTTCCCGCCGGATCGGTGCAAAATACTGGGTCGAGTTAATCGAAACGCGTTGATCTACTTCTATCCATTGAACTCTTTCAACTTGTGGGTTGCCGCTCACTGGGAAGGCTGGCAAATTCGTATCATTGCTTTGAAAGAGATGCAATCTTTTTAGCTCTTCTCCCAGCGATGCCAGTTTCTGAAATAATGTACGGTTGGTTGTCAACGGGATATGAGGAAAATCATTTTTGAGTTGATCCGTATATCGCTGTCGGTACGTCAGCGCATGCAAAATCGCATAAATATAGTGAAAAATATCTTCTGGTCCAATAGTTGTGTGCAAATCTCCTTTTCTATCAGGAATGAAACGCATTGCATCAGCAGGGTCAATTTCATAATTGAGATGCTGACATACTTCTTCCACAAATGGTTGTGCCATGTTATGGAACCTATGCCTTCCCTGCTCTGCGTAGCGATAGAGAGGAAAGATAGGTGTTCCGCCGCGTCGGAAGACATTCAAATCAGCTATTGTCTTTGAAATAGAGACAAGATTCCATGTATCATCCCCTACCGCTTTGCCTGCCCTGCCTACACACATTGCTACATTCTCACCAGCAAGAAGATGTCTCATCACGTCTTTCCTAGGTCTAGCAACTAAGTCATCATGATAAAAAATGAATCGTCCATCAAACGGGAAATGTAAAATTGGCTGAATGTACTTTTCAATGTCCTGTTCTTCGCGAAGTGATTCTCGCGCTTTGCTAATATTCCATTCATCGATCATACTGATCGGCAATTGCTCGCATAGTATCTCATTGGGTTCTGTTGAATTTCGGAAGTGGTTTACCCGTTCAAGTATCGGTTTAGGCTCAAAGTCTATCACCATCTTGTCTCGTTTTGTGGATAAACCAGTCTGATTTAGTGGAAAAATATCGGTGATTTTCCAATAGCGTTTGTATTCTTTACTTTCGCTCTGTGGAGCAAAGAAGTAGTTGGGAGATTTTGGAGTCAATTTCTTCCACTGGGTTACGTCAATAGTGTCTGCTGCAAGCTGACTGTATTTATAACTGCGGTCTCCCCATAACTCCGCATGATAAACACGTGTGGGATTTAGTTTTTCTGGAGCATGTTTGACAAAAATACCGATAGCAACTCCCTGTTGGATGTTAAAAACGTTTTCATCGGTCCCTCCATCCGGTGGCTGCTCATTCGTGCGCTTATTTCCGTGCAGGTCGAGTATATAGATAGCATCAAAGGTTGTCATGAGACTTTGGCGCATGCCGCAAAATGTGAGGTTATCAAGGTAACCGTGGTTGGAAATGAAAGCGAGAATTCCGTATCCAGTACGGGCAACGCGCCATTGGGCAAAACGGATAAACTTGACATAATCGTCGTTTAACCATCTTTGGGTACTCTCTTCAAGTGGTTGTCCATCCACCTCAAAGTAGTCTTCTGTCGGGATGTCTCCGTCAAGACCTCGTAATAGTTTTTTTATCCACTTGCCGTTGTTTTCCGACTCCCCTAAGTAGGGTGGATTTTTGACGATTACCATTACTGGTAGATCCCGTTTGACAGTAACAGCGGATTCGGCTTCTTTGGCGATCTCATCTATAAAGATAGGCAGCCCTTCTTGACGATCTCCTGCCTCAAGTGTGTCTGTCAGGTAAACATTGAGACGTTCTCCGACATTCAAATTGTATCCGAGTTCCTTAAGTTGGTGTGTGAGGGTCAGGTGGCACATCGTATAAGGAGCGACCATGCGTTCAAACCCGTGAAGTCGTGGTAGGAGATGCTGCGGCACGTATTCTTGCCATGCCCCAGCCATCCCACTGGTAATGATGGTGTGATGTATCTGTGAAATCACCGATCGAAGGAACGTTCCAGTACCCGCGGCGGGATCAAGGATTTGAACCTTCGGCAGCTGCTTTCCGTTAATATTAACCGTGCCTGTATGTGCAAGTCCGTCGGACAAGTTAAACTGCTCAGTTAATATTTTATCAACGCTTCGGATGATATAAGAAACAACGGGTTCGGGTGTATAATAAACGCCGCGCCGTCTGCGAATATTGGGATCGTAGTCACTGAGAAAGTCTTCATAAAAGTGAATAATTGGACCCGCTTGTCTCCCTTCTGTACCAAAATCGGCAGTGATACTTTCCATATCGGCAAGGTCAAGCAGTTCAGCAATAGGGTCAATAATCCAATGCAGCTGCGTTAACTTTTGGATGGATACCCATAGGAGTTGTGAGAGAAAAGGGTTCATTTCGTCAAGGATTTCTATCGCTTTGGTGCGGTTAAAGGTTTCGTGTGTGTGATAGCACCGAGCAGCGAAAAGACTATAGGTAATCGTCTGAGCCATCATATCGGCGAAGTCCGCTTCAGAGAGATCAGCGATGAGATGTTCACGGAACGCAGCCAACCGATTTTGGAGTTCATCATTTGATGTGTTTTGAAGAAGTTCGGCGATTGAGACCTTGAGCAATTGTGCTTTGCCACTGAGCATTCGCGCAAGGTCTGACGCTTTGCCGATCCTAAGAGGTTCTGCCCCAAAAAACGCGGTTAAAAAGAGCGAAACTTCGGCATCATCTGTGTTCCGATGTGTCAGACGATTCGTGGTATCATCTATATCGGCAATACGGACTGAGAGACGATTTTCGCCAGCACTATAGAGGCGAAATTCCAGATAATCGGTTAGGATGAGATTCGGAAACGCCTTGCGATACCGTTGAAGTTGTTCTGATGTTTCTTCGGCATCTAAGTCTGTGCCCAGAGGCTTTGTCTCGATCCATCCCAAGGATACTGAGTCACGCCGAACAAGGAAGTCAGGAGCATTTCTCGCGTTCTGTTTGGGTTCATTGGTGATGTGGTGCTCCGTTGCAGGCGAGAAGTCCTGACTCCATTCGACTAAAAATTGCCGAAGCATAGGACGATAACTATGCTCCGTCGCGTGACCGGTTTGTAATTCTTTCTCAATCGCGTTAATATAGGTGGTGGTTGTCATAGCTTACCTATCCGTTCGCGAAGATAAGCCGTTTCCTATTCTGACACGGAAGCTGTATCGTCTGTCCAGTGATGCCGCTCTCAATAGTAGCGAAACCGATTTCGTTGACAGCAGTATAATCGTCGCGTGCGCAATCCGGCAATGCTCCGCCATCAAGGTAATCGGTAATCTGTTTGTACGCAACCTTGAACGGACTGGCGTTTTCAGGCAGATCAAGGGTCTCGTTATCGACCACTTTGCCGGCTCTATGGACAGTCGCGCCGCTATAAAATCCTGTCTGGACGCTTCCTTCGTTGCCGAGAATATCGACAGAGAATCCACCTCGCGTTCCGTGGTTTCCGACATGGAAGCCGATGACACCGCTTTCAAATTGGATGGTCGAACCGACGATCGCGGGTTCAGGTTCATAAGGCTCCGGCACATCCCCACTACCAGAGACGAAACCGGTCACGGCAACCGGATCGTAGCTAGCGAACTGGCAAATCATATCTGTTGTATGGATAGCGAAGGAGAGAATCCCGCCACCGCAATAGCCGATGACGGTCTTTACCTCGCCGATGAGTCCATCTTTGATTAGCGATTGGAGTCGGATGAGGTGGGGGGCCCAGTGTCGTGTATAGTCCACAACGATAGGAATCCCTTTCAAGTCTGCCCCTGCGGTCATCGCGTCAACTTCTTCGAGGGAACATCCAGCGGGTTTTTCGAGGAAGATGGCTTTAATGTCTGCTCTCAAGACATTCTGCATCACCTGAAAATGATGCGGTCCGCGGACACAGACGGCGACGATGTCTAAGTTTTCACTCTCAAGCATCTGGACATCTGTTTCGTAGTAGTTGATAGAGTTATCTGGGAAGCCGGGTCCCCACGTCTGCTGGAATTCTGCTTGACGTTCCGTGGACATATCTGCGACTGCCACCAATTCGGTTGTCTCACAGAAACGGATGCCGCCTGCGTGGCAATATGGATAAGCGTCGTCAGGTGTTGAATAACGGGCGGCGATGCTGCCTAACCCGATGATACCGACACGATACATTGGCGTTTCTCCTTTTTCGAGGGTTGCATAAGAGAATAGCATAAACGCGGGAAATTAGCAAGGCGAAGTTAGCGATCAGCAATTAGCAGTCGGTTCCATCGGCGGTCAGGACATAAAGGTTTCTCTGTATCAATCCCGCAGCCTTTCTAATCCTGTCAATCCTATAATCCTGCAAATCCTGATTCAGACAATTAACTGAAAACTGA
>JAKZUG010000273.1:0-4586 GCA_047516705.1 Candidatus Poribacteria bacterium
ATCAGTGGATTTAATCTACCTTGACCCGCCGTTCAATTCTAATGCCAACTACGCAGCACCTATCGGTTCAGAAGCAGCGGGCGCAGAGTTCAAAGATACGTGGACGCTGAACGATGTTGACGCTGCTTGGCTTGACCTTATCGAAGCAAAACACCCGGCACTCAATAGGGTTATCCACGCAGCAATGACAGACTCCGATAAATCGTATCTGATTTATATGGCGGTTCGGTTGATAGAGATGCATCGTATTCTGAAAGACACGGGATCTATCTACCTACACTGTGATCCGACAATGAGCCATTATCTGAAGTTGGCGATGGATGCGGTGTTTGGGAGAGATAACTTTCTGAATGAGATTGTTTGGAAACGAACCACAGCACATAATGATTCTGCAATTTATGGGTGTATTCATGACACTATACTCTACTATTCAAAAGGTGATTCCCCCACCCTTAATGAGCAATATCAACCCTATTCTGACGAGTATCTCAAGAGGTATAAGCATACGGATGAAAATGGTAAAAGATATTTGGACAGAGACCTAACCGCTGGCTCTTTAAGTGGGGGTGGGTATCAGTACGAATGGAACGGCATTACTAAAATTTGGCGGTGTCCGTTTACCACTATGCAGGAATATCATAAATCTGGTAAGTTATACTACACTCGCACTGGAACACCGAGATTAAAGCAATTTTTAGATGATATGCCGGGTGTGCCTGTTCAAGATGTTTGGATTGATATACCCCCTATAAACTCACAAGCCAAAGAAAGGGTTGGCTACCCAACCCAAAAACCCCTTGCTTTACTTGACCGCATCATCCAAGCATCGTCAAACGAAGGTGAGGTTGTTTTTGACCCGTTCTGTGGATGTGCTACAACTCTTGTTGCGGCAGATAGGCTTCAACGGGATTGGATAGGTATTGACATATCCGCGAAAGCCGCCGAGTTGGTTGTTGAACGTATCAGAGCAGATCAAGGATTGTTTGAAGATATTGTCGCTCGCACGGATATTCCGCAACGCACGGATTTAGGCGATATTCTGAGATACAATGCACCTGAAAATAAGACGCTGTTATATGGAGAGCAAGGTGGGCATTGCAATGGATGCAGTGAGCATTTTCAAACGCAACACCTTGAAATAGATCACATTATAGCGAAATCTGTTGGGGGGACTGACCATATTGAAAATCTTCAACTACTCTGCGGTCACTGCAATAGAATCAAAGGTGATCGGGGGCAGGAATACCTTATCTCAAGACTAAACGTAAGTTAGAAAAATAAAAAAAATGGGTGAGGTTAGAACACAGGGGATGTCTCGAAAATGCGTTCTGAGGGCATTCTTGAAAGGATTTTTAAGAGAGACATAATTAATTTCAGAACATTCAGCAAATCAACACCTCGCAGTAGTTCTAACCTATCTGGGACAAAGGGTCAATTTGTTTCTTCCATAATTTTATAGCAAATGTCTGCTATTTCTGCTACTGAGGTATTGACCAGTCTGTTGTGATTATTGAGGACAGCCGCTGCGCTTGTTAGTAGCATACCGGTAACTTTGTCTTTTTCTGTGTGACTGTAACCGAGGTTAACTCTGCCTGCTGCACCCATTACGGAACTTGGTGCTTGTAGATTAGCATCTTCTGCAATCGTTTTCAAGGCTTCAGCCATTTGAATTGCTACAGAAATTACACTTGCTGTTATGTATTGAATTTCGTCGTAGTTAGTTTCGGTTGGGGAACCTTCTTGTGTTTCAAGTTCCCTGATTTGGGCTTCTAATTCAGATGCGCGATCTCTTAACATCTTTGGCACGATGTCCAGATGATAGTTTCGTTCGTTGAGCATTACGGACTCCTTTTGTTCGTGGATTTAACTGTAACAAATTGTTTCATCATGGAGCGAATTGTTTGTAATATTATAAAAACATGTCCACTGGAAGGATTTCAACAAAATCGACACATAAAGTGATTACGACCATATAGGAAAGTATTGCAATGAAAGGCACAAGACCCCTTGACAACGACGATATCAGATGTGTATCCGCCGCTTTCACCGACACGTTTGAGGCGCGCAACCGCGGGGCTTTATGCTCGGTGTCTCCACTGGCGGCCGCATCTCTGAATTGCTCAGCCTAATGATCGGCGATGTCTACCAGAACGGAAAGGCGGTCAGCAATCTGCTCTATAGTAAATCCATCGTCAAGGGCGGTGAGGTGTCAAGAGCCGTGCCGGTGAACATTGACGGCAGAGACGCAATAGAGGCGTTGACAGACTGTCATGTGTTTTTTTGTTACTGTGTTCGTAATTTTCCGTAATTTTTCCTGTTCGTTTCCTGTTTTCATATATAGGTATAAAATCCTAATACTCAAAATCAAATCGGAGGCACCCCATGCGAAAACTTATCACGCTCACGATCTTTTTCCTGTTTTTACTTATACCGATTACGGTCAATGCACAACAGTTCATTGTCCGGACAGTCTACTTCCAACCCACAGATGCCCCGGGACCCACACGCGAAATTATAAACCTCTTAGTCGAAACTCAAGACTTCTATCGCGACGAAATGGAACGACACGGCTACGGCGATAAAACTTTCCGCTTGGAAACCGACGCAGCAGGCAACCCTGGCATCCATATCATCAAAGCGAAACACCCTGCAATCCACTATATCAGCGATACGTATAACCAACTCGTAGCAGAATTACCGGTTGCGTTCAGACGGCAAAGCGTCGTCGGTCAAAACAATATCCACCTCATTATTATGGCGGGGTTAGATCATGTGGATACCACGAAATTAGGTGTCGGATTTCCTTACTCACAACTCCATTCAGGCGGAACCGCACTCGTCGCGGGAAATGTCGCAAGCCGATGGATTCTCTCGCACGAGTTAGGACATGCTTTCGGGCTGTTTCATACCGGGACAATAGGTGCGCTTATGAACATCCGCGGTAGCGATTTCCTTTTAGATTACGAGGCACGCTGGCTGGCGAACCATCACGCTTTCAACGACACGCACATCAAGACAGATGTACCCGAGGGGTTTGTAGATTTGCCGATAGAAGCGATCGGTGGGGGTACAATCCGGTTTAGGATCACAGCGGCTTCCGAAAGCGGGCTTTACCATTGCCAGTTGTGTCGGAAACGGGGAACCTATATTCTCGGCTACGACGACAGCATCTGCGGTAATTTAGACATCATTGAAATAGATGTCAGCAGGGGACGCCTCATTGATGGCGATGATGTCTGGTTTCAAGTGATGGATGTCAACGGCAACTATACTTTCCACCATATAACGTACATTACCCTACCCGACACCCATAAACAGCAACCTACCCACAAAAACCCTGACATCGTGGAAAAACCGGAACCGGAAATAGAGGTGAAAGTTGAGGAAGTTATTGACTGTCCCGACTGTATGCCAGACGGCATAGATAGACCTGTCGGCAATGCCGATCTGAGCGTACGTTCAATAGGTCTACTCACAACAAAGTGGGCAGTCCTAAAGCAACGCTAACTCACAGGTCCTCTCACACACCTTCCCATTTTCTTATGGTAAATTAAAGCATTTTTCACACTTTTTGTGAAGAAAAAAAGGAGTCAAGAATGAAGCGAATCCTTGAACAATCTGTCTACTGTCTACTTTGCTGCCTGATTCTAATGACAATCAGCACCATAAGTTTCGCTGACCTCACAATAACAGTTCAACCAAATACGGGCTGGGGCAATGCCCCTACATCAAATATAAAAAAACTCTGCGAGAATGTAGCATTACATTTCCAAGAGAACCTAAGAGACGAGCATAAGATAAACGGGAGATTGACGATCGTATATCGGTCGCAGGGTCCTGTTACATTTTATAGAACATTTTTTGGTGGCGATTCAGACGAATACAAAATCGGATTGAAAGTTACTGGGAATTTTTGGGCGCAATACGCATACCAGTTCGGTCACGAGTTTTGTCATCTTATGCATAACCATGACGCTATGAAAAACAGTCAAAACTATTGGTTTAATGAAGCGATATGCGAACTTGCGAATGTGTGGGTGTTATTTGAAATGGGTGAAACGTGGGCGCATCGCGCACCTTATCAGAACTGGGTAGGGTGGCGGCATAATCTTACAAGTTATGCGCAGGGGTTGATAGACAATCCGGAAGCACAATACACTGGCACTGGTGCTGAGTGGCTGGAGAGATGGGAAGACTCTATGCGTAACAAAACACCCGATGCTTTTACGTATGCGCGGGTATCACAGCTGTCCTATAAATTCCTTGATATTTTCCAAGACAACCCGGAAGCGTGGAACGCTATCCGCCAGATGCCTACATCGAGTTCAGAAATGGCTACCTATATGAAAGAGTGGTATGACGACGTAGACACTGAAGACAAAGAATTCGTTGAAGCGATCGCAGACGAAATGGGGATCGAGGTAACGACAACTGTTGTCGCAATGAATACTGAACTAACGATCGATGCCGATGTCAATGACGACGGATATGTTGACTTATACGACGTTCTGATTGTCAGAAGCGGAATGAATGTCGAAAACTCCTATGATACCGATGTCAATAATGACGGGAAAACAGATGAAGTG
>JAKZUG010000274.1:0-5378 GCA_047516705.1 Candidatus Poribacteria bacterium
AGGGGAGGATTCGCTCCCAGACAGCATCTGTTATTTGCAAGGGCAACTTCTGCGTATTATCTATACTTTCTTTTTCCATACACAGATGATATTCAAATGCTACTTCAATGTCAACTCTTTTTCAAATATAAACACAACCTAATAGCCCTCTCCCCGTGGGTAGCGCGAAAAGCCCTAATTCGTTTTTAGGCGTTATCTCGGTCCATGATGCCCCCAAATCGCTTGATCGGAGAATCCTACCTGTGCGCGAGCCGTCAACATGCATGATCCGCTGCACACTTGGACCCGTTCCGATATAGAGGTTATCTTCAAAGACCGCTAAGGCGTGGATAGTCCGGGACGTATCTATCGGCAATTGCTCCCAAATATCTGAGTTGAGACGGTAGAGTCCTCTGTCCGTGCTAGCGAACACCGTATCTTCAATCGCAGCGAGTTTGTGAACCTTTCGATCTGTTAACCCATTGTTCACCGGTGTCCAGTGTTTTCCAGCATCGGTAGATCGGAAAATACCACTATCCCAAAGGGCGAGATACATTGTAACACTCGCGCGCGCGTTGCGTCCTGCTGCTGCATCTACGACTATGAGTTTATTCGGATTCCCCGCTGGTCGGGTCCCGAGCGCATTCCACGTCTCACCGCCATCGATTGAAGCAAGGATTTCATCACCACGGACAATATAGAGCGTGCCCGCATGCTCTGTCATAGGTACTCCCGACAGTTCAATCGGGATATCGATGTTGAGGGGTGTCCACGTAGTTGCACCCACTGGCAATTTATAGATGCCTATCTGCGAACGCGCGTAGAGCGTCCCTTCAGATGTCCCAAAGATGTCATGTGCGAGCCCGCCTTGAGGTTCCCCCATCTGTGTCCACTGTGCAGTAGAAAATTGATCAGGGAAATCCGCGTCTGCAGCGTGTGCTACCCCTACCTCAGAAACCTGTAAACCTGCACCGACACGCTTACTGGAGGTCGGAGCCCGTCCAATCTGCCTTCGGATAGCGGGTTTGGAAAGAATTTCGAGTGTGATCGGTGCATCAATGAGTTCGATTTTCGGCTCAGATTGTGCTTCAAAACTATACGGCTGTTGAAACCGTGTGAGGAATTGATTGCCGATACCGATGAGTAACATCAACACAAGCGCAGTAGCACCAATAGCCGCCCACGGTAGCAAGGGTTTCGCAACCGGTGTCGGGGTCGGTTTCATGTCGGCAATTTGCCGCATGATGTTCTCCGTGAGTTCAGCGGGTAATTGAATGCTGCCGAGTGTTTCACTGACTAAGAGTTCTTCCTTTTGCGACTGTAAACGTTTTCGGGCCCGCCGAAGGCGACTTTTAATCGTATTCACTGATACACCTAAGAATTTGCCAATCTCCTTCACTGTCATCTCGCCGAAATAATAGAGCACCACTACTGTGCGTTCACTCTTTGGCAACTTTTTCAGAAGGTTTCGGACGATTTCGCGGCGGTGTTCGGAGACTGCTGACTCGCGTTGCTCCGACTCATAACATTTATAAGAGAATGCGTCTATTTCTGAGTGGTTTGTGTTCTCCAGCGATTGCATCGCCACAAGTTTGCTTCTTCGGTGCCAATTCTTGCAAAGCCGATCTGCAATGACATAAAGCCATCCAGCAAACTGATTCGGATTTCTGAGTGTTGAGAGTTTTTTGTATACCTGAAGGAAGGCGTCTTGCGTAATCTCTTCAGCGAAGTGGAAATCCCCAACCTTCCGCCACGCAAGCGCGTGAACACTTTTTCGATACTTTCCGACTAATGCGCTGAATGCTCCGTCGTCGCCCGATAAAACTCTGTGGATCAGTTGAACATCATCTTCTTTCATCTCTTGTTCTCCTATAAAGTGCATACCTAACATGATAATAAAATTATAAAATCCGCCGCGTCACCAAAGACATGATTTTGGGTGGAGAAAGACATCATTTCAAAAAATAATAGGAGAGTATTGTCCACATAATGGTTTTACCTTGTTCGTCTTGGAAGAAACCCCCTAAATCCCCCTTATCAGGGGGACTTTGCGTATATCCGTACCATTAGTTAGACAACACCGTCAATAATAGATACACTTCCCAATTTATCGAACTACATCATAGTTAGGCAAATTTCGTGCCAATTCGCATAAAGCAGCATAATATTGTGTCAAAACCGCGAAAACTCCGAGTTTATTTTGTGCCGTGATGTGCCGAAAACACAGGCACGGACTGGATTTACCAAATACATGGAAACACTTACCTTGTTTCTGAAAAACCGTCTGTCGAAAGAAATAACAACCGGCATCAGTTATTGTGGACACGCAAAAACTGTGTGATTCTACGCAAAAAATGTTTAATTGGGAGATTTGTGTATTCGTATTTGCCGGTAACAATTTGAAACGGGGTGTGTAAATATTTTGTCAAGAATTAGGAGTGAGATGCGTTACCTTAGCGGTTTATCACTTTTTCTGTCTGAATCACGGATTACACGGATTTCGCGGATTTTATAGTAAAGCACATAATTAACTATACACTGGCAGAAGGCGGGGTTACAAACCCCGCCAGCGAAGAGGCGGTGACTCTTGTTGCCTAAAATGTCAACGTATTTTCGGGCTTTACCACAATTCGGTAATTCCGGGAGGGTTTTTGTCAAGTCCGGTGCGGTTAGGAAACCGCACCTACCGGGCCTGGGTAAAACGCGGATTTGGGGAAATTACCGAATTTATTTTTTAATCTTCATCAACAAAAAAGCGAGTGTAGGCATATAGGTATACCTCTACACTCACATTGCTACTACCGAACTCATGTGATAGGACGGTATTACTTTGATTGGACGGTATAAGAAATATCATCAAAATAAATATCGACGAAATGTCCGCCGCGCTGGAATGTCAAGATGCCGAAGCGATCAAAAACTGCGCCATTCGTACGGACACCGGGTTTGAGATTCAGTGAAATCGTTTCGTCATTGAATGTGACGGTGATCTGTCCATTTCCATCGTTTGCATCCGGTGCGTAAGCAAGTCGCCCCCGCTGTGATGTGCGAGTAGGTTTAATCACGGGTCCGCTCTTCATGATTTCGTGCTGGTCTTGGGAATTCGCGTAGCCAGGACGGAAGTAATGTCCAATACGACTGGGTCCTTCAACCATGATGCCGACGAAGTTGCTCGGTGGCGCACCGATATGGGTTTCGGAATTGAACCAACCGATGAGCACGGCACTGTCAGCACTCGCGCGAACCATCGAAACCTTCCCCGACGCTTCAAGTATATCATCCATCGTTAAATGACCGATTCGATCGGCATAATACCCAGACAGTTCAGGGTCCCTCGGATCCGCTCGCCAGATCAGACCGCCAATTTCGCCAAGCGTTCCACCAGCGTAGTTTGTTGAACTCCATCTGAAGTTATGGTAGGGTCGGATTTCACGATCCTCAAATGTGATGCGGTTGCCGTTCTCTTCCCAACCCGGATCGTCGGTGAAATCGTGGGATTCTCCATCAATGCTCAGATCATTGAGATAGACGTTCATCCCCTTCCCAGCAACCTGCATGTTCACCATGCCGAAGCGATTGAAGGTGGCACCGTCGGCTTTGTGCCCGGGCATTAGTGGTACCGTATAGGTATTGCCATCCATCACAAAAGTTATTTCACCATCCCCTGCAGCGCCGTTCGGGTCGTAGGTCAATGACCATGTATGCACTGTGCCATCCGCTGGTTCTGGTGGGGTTTTCGTTGTTTGATAGCGTTGCCCTTCAAAGGTTGCGCCGCCTCCGGTCCGATAATTCTGTGTCCCGTATTCAAAGAACACCCAGTATTTTCTGCCGTTGCCGTCCAATCGGAACACCAGCGAATTGGGGGTTCTCCAACCTCTTGAATCAGTATTGAACCAACCGATCAGCATCCCGCTACCGCCATCGGCTTCGGTAACGGCGAACTTGCCGGATGCTGTGAAGCGGTCATTGAGCGTTTTTGTGGGGATAACGGTGGCGTAAGTCGCTGGGGTCAGTGAACGTGAGATACGTCCGCCGATCTCGCCTAATGCTTTGCCTCCGGCATAATTCGTGCGGCTGTAGCCGAAGTCTTGCACAACGGTTCGAGCGTGTTCTTCGGCAGTACGGTTACCTTTGCCTTCCCAGTTTGGATCGACAGTGAAGTCTTCAAAGCGGTTGGTGGTTGTTTGTGTGGTGTGCATAGTTATTAGTTGTCTGAATCAGGATTCACAGGATTTTAGGATTTTCAGGAGTAGGGTTGCTTCTTGTTGTAGCACAATCTGTTAGATTGTGGCATTCGCGCAGCACGGACTGTTATGCTTTCCCGCACCCCATAGGTGTCAATTTATGGATATTTGCCAGCGTTTTAGCAATTACCAATATAAACAGGTTTCCGCCCTTACAGGGAAACCTGACTTTTTGCTCGAAAACGCTGCTATAAACATACCGTCCCTCTGGGACTCAAGAGGGTTTTAGCGGTACACACAGTTTGTGGATAGAACCCGGCGCCCCTTCCCAGTAACGGGTGGGGCCCCGGTTGCAATGCAGGTCGCATTTGGGCGCGTACGCCGCAAAACCGCGCCTACCAATCTTGGGGACCGAGGTCCTTATTTTTCTTAAATTTACACCTATGGTTATGCTTTCCCGCAAACTAACAGTTTGCGGTACAACAAATCCACAAATATTGACACTTATAGTTTTCATCTTATTTCTAATGCTGGTAAGTTGTCAATAATATCTACCGTTTCCACGCTGACGGTAATGACTTTACCGATCAGTTTGACGATGTACTGCGGGTCGTCGGTGCGGTTTGGGTCGTTGACGATGCCGCTCCGTTTGTCCGTTTTCACACGATATTGGTCTATCACCCACTCCAAAGCGGAACGGGTGCCGAGTCGGTAGTCGAACGTTTTCGGCGGTATCCCATCCAGCGTCAAGAAATTGTTGTAGACAATCTGTGTTTTGTCTCTTGAGAGTTTCATTTTCTCAACGTGCCAATCAAGCGGCATATTTGGGGTCTGAATTAACTTTAGTTTATCGTATTCGGGTTGGGATTCGTAGTTGACGTGGAGATCCGCGAGTTGCGCGCCTGCTTTTGCGAATCCCCAAAAGTCTTTGGTGAACGGGATATGTGGCAAATCGCGTTTGAGGTTTGCCTCGTATTTTTCGCGATACTCAGGATGATGCAAGAGTCCGTAGTTATAGTGGAAGATGTCCCACTTGGTGATGGTGTCGTCTTCGTAATGCGTTCGGAACTGTGCCAATGCCCAATCGGTGATGTTCTCCGTGCGATTCGTGCCGTCCTCATTGTAGGAGTAGAAGGGAAAGCATTGAAAGGCGTCATTTGCAGCGAGCGTGTGAAGATCTGGAATCAGATTCGACATTAACGTATTGAAGCCGGC
>JAKZUG010000275.1:0-4391 GCA_047516705.1 Candidatus Poribacteria bacterium
AAACTATTGACGGGACCGAGGTTATCATCTTGAAGATTGAGACAGAGGAACTCAGCACTGGCGACCTCGACATTGACATTGACAAATATTTCTTGACAGTTGACAGTGAAGATATTAAACTCCACGGAACTGTCCAACAAGAAGCTGCTATCGGAGGCATCGTGACAGCGGATTTTCCAACACCTGCAACTTTTTTCCCGTTACATCTGGAACTCGGCGACAAATGGCAAATAGTAGCGGACGCAAAAGTTAAGTTGAACCTTGGGCTGGAAATAGACGGAAAAAGTACCACCAATTTAGAAGTCATCAGATTTGAAGACCTTGTGACACCAGCCGGAACGTTCCATAACTGTGCAAAGGTTGAGTTGGCGTTGCAGTTCTCCGCTGGAGGTTTCATAACCATTGATTCGACAACTTATCAATGGTTAGCACCGGATGTGGGACCCGTCCAATATCAAAACAGCGATGGTCTACTCTTCAAATTGGTAAGTTCCAATCTGCCAACTGAACCTGACCCTTATGACGTGAACGCTGATGGTGTTGTGAATATCTTGGACCTCACCTTTGTCGCTGCTCGTTTCGGTGAAATGGATTCCGAAGCGGATGTGACGGGTGATGGTACTGTTAACATTTTGGATTTGGTCCGCATCGCACAGAATCTCACCAATTAGCCATATCCGATTTAATGTCGTGTGTCAGATCTATTTTGACGTTTCATCAAAAGACGTTTATTACAAATTGTTTGTAACCTTGAAACCAATTGAAGTGTTACAATTTCTGCTGATAAATGTTATAAAATCTATTCATTATCACTCAGGATCTGGGTAAAATCAATATGGTAAGCTGGAAGGTGGTATTAGTTGTAATTATCTTTGCTATTCTGGTTATGGCGATCGGGATGTGGTTTGGGTATCGATACGCGTCGGAACAGGAAGATATTCCTCCTGAAGGACACTACGAACCTTCTGACACCGCGTTACCGCGCCACAATTTACCACTCGTGCTTGCATCGGTTCCGGCGGAAATTCCGCTGGGATAGTTTACATCTTTTGAAAAAGGAGTTCTAAATTATGAAAGTTACCAAATTTATATCATGGCTGAAACCATTCTTGGTGTTGAGCATTATCTGTGGTTTCGCGCTTACAGCGACAGCGCAAAATTATTATCCAGTGGAGGTCGGCAATACGTGGGTTTTCCTGAGTGCCGACGGGACTGAGCAACGCACCTATACGATTGAGGGCCCTGAGAATGTTGACGGTGAAGAACTCATCGTCTTGAAGATCACCACTGAGGCACTCGGGACGGACATATTTTACGTTGACAAGTACTTTATAACTGTTGAGAGTGATGGAGGACTTATACTACATCAAAGTGCCGTGGACCAACGCGCGTTAGGTATCGCAGAGGCGACTTATGATCCACCGGCTACTTTCTTTCCAGCCGCATTGCCATTGGGGCATAATTGGGAAATTGTGACGAATACAGAACTGAAACTGGTAGGTCCAACGACCAGCACCAGCACTATAGAAGTCGCCGCAATCGAGGACGTTGAAACCCCAATCGGTGTATTCAAGGGCTGTGTTAAGTTGGACATTAAGCGAAAAGTCGTCACGGCAGTTGTAATTCAGCGTTATAATTTTGTTCAATGGTTGGCACCTAATGTCGGTCCTGTCAAATACCTTGATGTCGATCAAGATATTCTGTTTGAATTGCAAAGTTACAACTTAGTTGAGGCACCTACTGCTGAGGAAGCACCCCCTGAAGAGCCAACTGTCGCTGAAGAAGTGGCTGGTACAGAAGATGCCCCAGCGGTCGAAGATACACCGCCTGCTGAGGAGGTGCCACTCGTTGAGGAGACTCCCCCCACCGAACAGACTCCGGCCGATGAACCAGCCGCTGAAATGCCAGTGAGTCAGATGTTCAAGATTACGCTCACGAACCTCACCACTGGTGAACCCGGAATGGGAGGACAGATTTTCTCGCCACCCGTTTTTGTGACACACCGAGCAGGGATACATGTTGCCACAGTTGGGGAACCAGCGACACCACCGCTTATTGCCCTTGCTGAAAATGGAGATACTTCATTGCTCGTTGCACTTGCGGCAGCCGCTGGCGCGAACAGCGTTGCCGCTGACGGTATGGTTCCGCCGGGTGGTTCTATTACCGTTACGGTGACCGCCGATGCAGTGAACTCTTCGCTCTCCGTTGGATCCATGTTAGTTTCAACGAACGATGCCTTCATCGCTGCTACTGATGTAGCACTCTTTGATGAAGCAGGTATGCCTGTGTCCGCAAGCATTGACCTAATGGCTTATGATGCTGGGAGCGAAGATAACACGGAGCTTGCTTCCGATATTCCTGGTCCCCTCGGTTTAGATGCTGATGCCGATCCTGAAGGTAGTAACGCACGTGTTCCGACCGAAGGTGGTGTGGTTGCACTGCACGAAGGTATCCAAGGGGGTGCCGATGTCAGTGAAGCGTTTGCATGGACAGAACCAACAGCGATGCTCATGATCACACCGGTTGAAGTACCCGCAGAACCAATGGTTGAAGAACCAATGATGCCAAAAGAATACGGTTTCGATGTGACGCTTGAACCCGGCTTGAATATGATTTCTATTCCATTGATGCCGGAGGAGCCTTATACTGCGAAATCATTTGCTGCAATGTTAGAGGCAACCCTTGTTATCCGATTGGATCTGGCAACTCAGGGTTTTAGTGCTTACACCACGGTTGATGAGGGGACTGGGTTTAGCATTGATGGGGGCAAAGGTTACATTGTCAATACCCCAACTGGAGGTATAGTAAAGTTCACCGGTACAGCGTGGGATAACCAATCTGATGCCGCTGATGACGCACCTGCTGCACCCACGCTTTCCACCAATAAAAACACTTGGGCGTTCGTTGTCACCAGTGACATCCGCGACATGGAGACAGGCACGGGATACACCCTCGTCGCAGAAAACCTCCGCACTGGCACCATCGCTACGGAAACTATTACAAGCGATGTGAAACGTTCATCCGCTGTCTGGGCTGACCTCAACCGCAAGAGCGTCGTTGAAGCAGGCGATAAACTCGAAATCGCACTTTACGACGAACGCGGCAATATCGTCTCCGGTCCGTTCCAACGCACCGTTTCAACCGATGACATCCGCAACGCGTTCCTCAGTCTACAACTGACTGTCGGTGACGTGCGACCGAAAGATACCATTCTTGCACAGAACTACCCGAACCCATTCAACCCAGAGACATGGATTCCATATCAGTTGAGCAAATCGGCTGAAGTATCAATCCATATTCACAATGTAGCGGGACATCTGATTCGTACGTTAGATTTGGGTCTGAAGCCGACAGGGTCCTACATGACACCATCGACTGCAGCGTATTGGGATGGTAAAAACTCGGTTGGCGAGCGCGTCGCGAGTGGTATCTATTTCTATACGCTCCAGACAACAGATTTTGCTGCAACCCGACGGATGGTTATCCTGAAGTAGGAGACACGAATATTAACACGATTCAATTAAACGCCTTGATGTCACCATCAAGGCGTTTTTTTAGCACACCGCAGGCGTACCTTGTAAGCGCGCCGCACCTAAGCAAAGGAGATCAAATGATTAGGAACACCACATTGCTCATCATACTGTTCTGCGCTTTCGTTGGCGCGACATCCGCACAGAACTACTATCCCACGGATATTGGGAATACCTGGATTTTGGAGAGTCAAGATGGTGCCGAACGCGCCACTTATACACTTGAAGCAGCCGATGAAGATCTCGGCGATGGAGAGTTCCGTACCCTTAAAATCGCAACAGAGGTATTAGGGACAGACGCTATTGATACGAACACATTCCTTGTTGAGGTCGGTGAAGAAGGGATGAAACTCCATAAAATTGTCGCAGAACTTGGCCTTTTCGGTGTGGCGAATATGGAATTCTCACCGCCCGCTGTCTTCTTTCCGCCAACACTTCAAGTTGGAGAAGTCTGGGAAACTCTCGGAGAGACGGAGGTATATCTGGTGGGTCCCGTTACAGTCTCCAGTATTAATAAAGTTATTGCTATAGAAAACGTGGTTACACCGGCTGGCACGTTTGAAAACTGCCTGAAAATTCGGATAGACACGAAATACACAACCGCATCGGGGGCAAGTCGCTCTACTTCCTACCAGTGGCTCGCCCCAGATATCGGACCTGTTAAATTTGAAACGAGTCAGGATATCATCTTTGAATTAATCAGTTTCAATCTCATCACAACCGCGAATCCTTATGACGTGAATGAAGATGGTGTCATCAACATCTTGGACCTCACCTTCGTTGCTTCTCGCTTTGGGCAGGATGACCCGAAAGCCGATGTAAATGGCGATGACACCGTTAATATTCTCGATCTGACGCTGC
>JAKZUG010000276.1:0-4234 GCA_047516705.1 Candidatus Poribacteria bacterium
GATCACTGGCTTCCTACTGATTATGCAGCGTCAATTTATGTGGTGGCAGCTTCACCCGATTGGATATGTAATGGGTGCGGTTTATTCCTCTTATTTCCTCTGGTCTTGTATGTGTATTGGCTGGTTTTTGAAGTATTTGGCGCTGAAATTGGGCGGTATCGGATCCTATCGAAGGCTTCGACCGCTGTTTATGGGATTAATCATCGGTGAGTTTGGCATTGTAGGGCTTTGGATGGTGATTGGGATGTTTACCGGCGTAAACTACCAAGGGGCATTGCCCGGCTAATTTATTCCCTACAGCACTAAATTGACACCTATGGTTTTTTTACCACTCAACCCAATCTACGATTATACTTGAATTTTTATATTGAACTCATGTTATACCATTTCTAAAAGTTTATACTGCATTAACCGCAACGTCCACCCAGACCCGGTAGGTGCGGTTTCCTAACCGCACCGGGCATAACCAAAAACAGCAGACCTTTTTAAGAGAAATCGTCAATCAGAATTGGTATTAGAATAACTCTTAAGCATTATGGAATAGATAGACATTGCTCACCGTGAGGATAGTGATATTTAGGGATTTATCTTCCAAAGAAGCACAGAACCATCATCGCTGCCACTTGCGAGAGTTTTACCATCAGGACTGAACGCGATACTTCTGACCCAAGCAGTATGACCGGTCAGTGTTTTCTTATGCTTACCTGTGTGCGGATCCCATAGGCGGATGTCGCTATCTACGCTGCCACTTGCGAGGGTTTTACCATCCGGACTGAACGCCAGACTGAACACCCAATGTGTATGTCCGATGAGTGCCATCTTGCTTTTACCTGTATCTATATCCCATAGATGAATAGTGTTGTCACCACCGCCACTTGCGAGGGTTTTACCATCCGGACTAAAGGTAACGCTCTTGACACCTTCAAAACTGACTGGACCGCCATTGAATCCTTCAAATTCACCCGCATGTCCGGTAAGTATCATCTTGGTCTCGCCAGTATCAACACTCCATAATCGTATCGTATTGTCTTCACTGCCACTTGCGAGTGTTTCTCCATCAGGACTAAAGGCAACGCTATAGACTCTATGCTTATGTCCGTTAAGCGTTTTTTTATGTTCACCAGTGTGCATGTCCCACAGGCGGATGGTCATGTCCTCGCTCCCACTCGCGAGTATATCTCCATCGGGACTGAGTACCATGCTATGAATACCCCACGTATGCCCGGAAAGTAGCATTTTTTCTTCCCCGGTACGTGCATCCTGTAAACGGATGTTTACGCTATCCGCACAAGCGAGTGTTTTTCCATCTGGGGTGAATACCAAGCCTGATGCATCGTTATTTGCCCCTTTTAGTGTTCTCAAGTATAGTCCTGTGCCCGCATCCCAGAAGCGAATAGCGCCACCGCTATACCCACTTGCGACAAATTTTCCATCGGGGTTGAATGCCACGCTATAGACGTAATCCGTATGTCCAGTGACTGCATATTTTTGATTGCCTGTGCTTACATCCCAGAAGCGGATGGTGCCATCGCCACTTCCGCTACTCGCGAGTGTTTTTCCATCTGGACTGAAGGCTAAACTCTCAATATCCCCTGTGTGTTCAGTGAGTGTTCGCCTGTGTTCGCCAGTGTGCGCATTCCAGATACGTACTGTTTCGTCTATATATGATGAACTTGCGAGTGTTTTTCCATCTGGACTAAACACTATGCTTTGAACATCCGCCGAATGTCCAGTGAGTGTAAACCTGAGTTCACCTGTGTTTAAATCTGAGAGGTAGATGTTACCATCTCTATTGCCAATAGCAACTATTTTTTCATCAGGACTAAAGGCAACGCTAAATACACTATCTGTTGTAGGCGCAGTGAATGTTTTCTTGAGTTTACCGGTGATCGTATCCGATATACAGATTGCGCTACCCCAAGTTACACTTACAATTGTTTTTCCATCCGGACTAAATGATAAATTACTGATATATTTTGGGAGTCCTGTGAACGCCCCCTTCTGTTCTCCAGTGATGGTGTCCCAAAATCGGATAGTACCGCCACTTCCACTGGTAAGTGTTTTCCCATCGGGACTGAATGCCAAGTTTGAGACCGATTCCGGACTCTTGGTGAGCACTTTTTGTGCACCTGTGCTTCTATGCCACAGTAGAATGGTGCCGTCTTCACTTCCACTCGCAAAGGTGTGTCCATCCGGACTGAATACAATACTGTTGACTACACTTGTATGCGCTGTGAACAAGGCGACCTCTTGGTGTGTAGCTATATCGTAGATCCAAATACCGGTACCAGTCGCAACAACGAGAATTGCGCCATCGGAGGAATACTGTATTTTACTTATCCTACCTTTACCGAGGCGTGCTTTAACACCTTCTGGTAGATTCCATTGCATGGATTCTTGTGCTATATTATTTTGCATAGACTTAGTGCCTGTTGATAGACCGTTGCTGCTGTTTCGACCGGGGATAGTATCACTTCCAACTCGGTTTTTCACATCAGATTTTGATAGGATATTATGGGTAACGGGTGTGTCAACGATTTCAATAGTGGTTTCTGATTGTGCATCGAAACTATAGGGCGGCTGAGAACGCGCGATGAATTGATTGCTCGCTCCCATCAACAAAATGATCAAAATAGCAGATGAACCTAAAGCAGCTAACGGTAGCAACGGCTTACCTCCTGCAGGAGATGTCTGTTTGATTACGTCAATGTTCTGCATGATGTTTTCGATTAGATTTGGAATTAATGGGATGCTGCCGAGGGTCTCGCGAATTATCGGTTCCTCGTTCTTTAAACGTTCTCGCGCGCGTTGAAGCCGACTTTTAATCGTGTTCGGGGACACCCCTAAAAATTTGCTAATCTCTTCACAGGTCATTTCGCCGAGGTAGTAAAGGACCATCACCGTCCGTTCGCTCTCCGGCAGTTTTGCCATGAGCCTTTGCACGATTTGCCGTTGATGTTCAACTGCGGTATCTTCACGCTGTTCACAGACATAGTGCGAATAAGCGGTTTTTTCGAGTGTTTCGTCACTGATGGCTTCCAACGATTGCATATTTGGTTGCTTCTTTCGGAACCATGCTCTGCAAAGTCGATCGGCAATTACATAGAGCCACCCGGCAAACTGACTCGGATTTTTTAGCGATGCGAGTTTTTTGTGTGCCTGAAGGAAGGTGTCTTGGGTGATTTCTTCAGCGATATGGAAATCTCCGATTTTCCGCCATGCCAGGGCGTGAACGCCTTTTTGGTATTTTCTAACTAAAGCACTGAAAGCAGCCTCGTCACCTGACAATACGCTCTGAATCAGTTCAACGTCGTCTTTTTCCATCGGAGACCCCCATAACCAACAGGACGGACGCAACGCGCAATGAACGCGCTACTACGAACCATACTGCTTTTGAGAAACACATGTATTCCCAAGGTTTGTCTGTTAGTAGTCCGGCGATTTATCGCCTGTCTACGTAAATCCTAACCAATTTAGGCTTACAATTGTTAGTGACGCGGTTTTTCGGGGGGTAAGTTGCATAATTGTCATAATTGAAAAAAAATCTGAATTTTTAATCAGAAATACCCTATTTTGCTCCCCTATATTGCCGACACCTGCAACCCATATTTATGAACCCATCTCACTATAAATCGCGAGAAGCTTAAGATGTACCGAAGTGATCGGATCCGGGCATCAGATGTTCCCTTGCGACTTCCGCGTTGATTTCGACACCTAATCCCGGCTGTTCCGGCACCACAAATACGCTATCTTGCATGAGTGGTTCGTCGGAAATTGCGAGATCCCATCGCCACTCAACCTGATCGGCGTGATATGGGAGTTCCATGACGATGAAATTCCGCACGGCGGCACAGACATGCGCCGTCGCTGTCATGCCAATTGGCGATGTGATGTTGTGCGCCGCAAATGGGATGTAATAGAGATCTGCCAGATCTGCAATCTTCTTTGCCTCGAGCATCCCGCCTGTTCCAGATACATCGACATGTAGCATATCACAGGCTTGTGTTTGGATGAGTTCCCGGAAGCCGTCTCGACGAAACAAGAACTCACCGGTACAGATGGGAATAGAAGTGGCGGCACTAACCTTCGCCATCGCTTCGACGTTATCATTTGGTACAGGGTCTTCCAAAAACATTAAATCGAACGGTTCCAAACGTTCGGCAAGTTTCATCGCTGAGTGGACGCTGAATAGGCTATGACAGTCGATACTGATGTCGATTCCGTCACCAGCGGC
>JAKZUG010000277.1:0-4646 GCA_047516705.1 Candidatus Poribacteria bacterium
GTCATAGCGGAAATCGTCCAGCACCTTACCGGTCTACCGGGCGCAGATGTTAAAATAACGATGGATATTGAAGCCAAAGTTTCAGATGGGGTCCCTGACGACATTGTTCGCACAGTGACGGAGAATTGTCGAACGCTGCAGTTCACCACACAGGAGTTTGAGGAAGAGTAAGACTTACACACTTCAGCGTAGTTAAACGTAAGTTCGAGATAAGGGCGTATGCCCGATACCAAGCGTATGATTTGTTGGGTTTCGCTCTATCTATTTGCCCGGAGAGTTGATCGCAAATCGGCATTTACGGTATCAACTGGCGGGTTTTTGGTGTTTACGGCTCTACTCAACCAACGGACATACTTGGTTGTTATTATCGAACTCACGTTAGGTTAATGCCCTCCCTCGGATGCCTGTGGAAACGAGGCACCTGTGACAGGAAAACTTGTGGTGTTTCGCTCCGCTGGTGTCTACAATCCTGAAAATCCTAAAATCCCATAAATCCCGGTTCAGACAATTACCGAACTGCCAAAAAACCTCTTAAAATCCGCGCAATCCGCGATTTGCGGCGTACTCGCCCAAATGCGACGTGCATTCAGACAAAATAAATTTGCATTAATAAATCAAATATGTTTTCATATATGAACAGGTTATCATATATAATGTAGTAAAGACTCTCTGAAAAACCAACAAAAAACGCGATCTGTAGACAACCTAAATTAACGATCGTTAACCCAGAAATTAGCGTTTTATGAACAACCTGAAAACGAATGGCATCCATCAAACGCCACCAAGCCAGTCACACACTACACACACGGCACTCCAGAAGAGCACTGACAAAAAATAAAATTACCCAATTGTTCACTAAAATTCAAAAACATCAAGTTTCAACAACGTCATAAACCAACATTCTAACTGGGTTTGCTCGCTTTGTAGAGGAGAAAAATAATCATGAACAATTTCATGAACATTAATGAACATCGGAACGAAAAGATCATCGCGTACGAAATCTATTGCCTCCATAAATGCACGTATGCAATAGGTTTGTAACCTATTGCAGTGCGAACCCAGAAATCGAACAAATAACCAATGTTCATGAAATTCCATGCCATGTTCACGAAATGTTCATAATTTACCGTTTAGAAACCTATTGCCTACGGAGCCACAAAAAGTTAACAATTAGTTAATTGATGATATTTGGAGGAGGTTATGCTAAAGAGAAAAGACCTCAAATTCAGACTCGCAGCCCGACACAAAGAATTCGCGGTCTGCCAATTCGCACAATTCATGAAACCGACCGATGTTGTCACCGCTGTCATTGAGCAATTTAAAACCGAACTCGCTACCGACATAGAAAAATACGGAGAAGGCGAAATCCGGCGGTATCTCTCCCACAACTTCTGGACACTCAACCCCAAAAACGGGAAAATGCCCGAAAAATTCAAGGAACTTTTTGAGAGACACAAACAGTTATACCTCAAAACCTACGCTGATAGCTACCTCCGCCACCCCCGAAATGTAGTCAAGGAACTGGATGCCCTCTACGAAAAATGTGCCAAACAACTTGAAAACGCCGAACCAGATAAGGCGCGGCAACTTGTGCCAACGATGCTCAAAATCATTCAGGCCGTAAAGGCAACTGTCGATGCAATCCCATTTGACGAACTTGAAAAGGAAGATGACCTGTTTCAAACAGTACAGCTCGTAGCACACTATTATGGGGAAATTGAAAAACCCGACCCGCTTACGGAAGAAGATGAACAGAAGCTCAGAGAACTCCTACAAACAGAATCCCCTTTTGAAGAAATCCGAAAATTCGTTGAATATCTAAGATGCAAAGATCAAGACATTCTTTTCATCCAACCCCAGGATCAAGATCCAAAAGAGGGACCATACGTTATTAGGGGCAGACCCATTCAACTTGCACCCGTACCCGAAGCAGAATTAAAAGAGGATATGTCATCAACGCTATAATAAAACCATGTCCAAACGCGCAATCCTCACACGTATCATCATTCCAGCACTCCTGATCTCTGGTTTGATCATTGTCCTCGTCAACAACCCGCGAGAATCCGCAACCGAGTTAATCCTCGCGCAACAACACATTGACTTCGGAACCCTTCCAGAATGGAAAGGTCCCGTCACACGATCCGTAACCGCACGAAATATAGGTAGAGACACACTCCGCATTCAAAGGGTTCACACAGGCTGTAGTTACGCCAAAATCACGGGGCCGGAACAAATCCAACCGAATGAAGAAGCAGCGTTCCACATAGTCCTCAACCCAGAAATCCTGCCCACTGACGAGACCTCGGCAACCGCCACCATTTTCACCGATAGTCCCAAGACCCCAAGCCTTACTTTAACGATTGTTGCCGCCTCTAAACGATTTGCGACACTCAATCCCGATGTCTGCAACTTTGGAAATATCCTGCCCGAAACAAAGCATCAAAAGCAGCTTAAACTCTCTGTGAATGCACCGCTCAACACATCAGATATCCGACTCTTACCATCAAACCATCCGAAGTTGACATGGGAGATGACACCTGACCCTGACACAGACAACTTTTTTATAACCATTCGACTCGCTCCACTGAGAGACAGGGGACCCTTCTCATCGCTACTCACTGTGGCATTTCCCAACGCACGAACGTTGACACTCCCCGTCACTGCTGAAGTAGTAGCACCCGTCACGGCGCAACCGCAAACCCTCTCCTATGGTATAGCAGTGCCAGAGACACAACCATCCTTAGAAGTCACGCTCTCCGCTGAATCCCCTTTTGAAGTCCTAAAAGTTGAAACCCCTGCCGCTTTGGATGTGCGTATTATGAAAAACACCAGTACACAGCACCAGAAAAGACTAAAAGTCGTATGGAGTGTCCCAAACTCACCAGAACTTTTGCGTCAAGAAATCCAAATCCTAACTACAGCAGACTCCCTACCCATCCGCATCCCCGTCTACGGATTCATCCAACTGAGAACCGCTAACTGAAAACTATTCTAATGGTAATTCTCTTATAACTGAAAACTGAAAACTGACGGCTGATAACTGACAACTGATAACCACAGGGTCATTCAATTGTAGGTTTTTGGTGTCGTATTTTTCACATAAGTTAATAATTAATCTATGTTATGTTATAAATCTGAGAAAATCCAGTTAAAATTTTCGCAGCATTTCGCAGCATTTCGCTAGAAAGACGTAAAATCCAATAATTTCTTAAAATTGAATGGCCCTGCTGATAACCAAACAAACACTTGACAAAACTGTGTAAATTGTAGTATCATTAATACACAAGCACCCGTAAAAAAGCAGAAGAATCCTTCATGGAAAAATGCTACTTCGATTTCAGGGATATTTTCCAAGTCATCCGTTACGGATTCAGTGGACGAAAGATCGCTGTTCATTTTATTGGACTCGTCATCGCGTATCTGATTTATGAACTTTTGGTGTATCTCAGTCTTTTCGTTGAGGGTGGCACCGCTGCTCAGGACTTTTGGAATACCTACGCACTCCTACCTGTCCTGCCCTTCAGTAACGCAGAACTCGCACAGATAACTGAAATCGCAATGTGGATAGGGATGATAAGCTTCGCATGCATCTTCTTCCTATCAAGTACCGTGGCTTCCAAAATTACCATCGAACAACTCCGCGGGGATTTCTTCTTTTCGGTCGGGGATGCCGTAACTTTTCTCAAAGGGCATTGGAAATCTGTTTTGGGCGCGTTCATCGGTTTACTCCTCATCCAGATATTTCTCGCCTTAATACCACTTAGCATTGCGGGACTTGGAAAGTTACCGGTCGTCGGAAAACCGTTTCTCACGGTTGCTTCACTGTTCATGCCGATCGGATTTTTTCTTGGTGTGCTAATGGCATTAATCGCGGTTGTTTTCTGTGTCAGTCTGCTCTTTGTGCCAGCTGTTGTCGCCACCACAGGTGCCGACGCGTTTGAAACAATCTATCAGCAGTTTGCCATCGTTTGGAACAAATCGTGGCTCACGGTGTGTTATGAGATGATGTTGTTTCTGATAAAACTCATCTTTGTACCAATCTGGGCTTTTTTTTGCCTCGCAGGTTTTTCAATCGTGGTACTGCCGATGTCTTTTCTACACACCGGACAGATGGAGCACATCACGGCTTGTGCAAACCTATGGCTCGGTGGGGCTGTCGAAAAGTTAGCGATGCTGCCATACATTAACAGTTTCGGTGTCTTTAACATCGGTATTGCCATGAAAGAGACATCTACTTTCACGACAACTGTGACAGCTATTTTTCTCACAACCACGCTGCTAATGGGTATCGGGCTGGTGATCGCATACCTGTTCTCAATCGCTTCCGCCGGAAACACGGTGGTTTATACGATTTTACGCAAGAAAATTGATGGACAAAATTTATTAGAGCCGTTTAACACGGAACCGACTGAATAGTGGATGGAAACCTTAATAGGGCTATTTGATTTTGGATGTTTTTTGGTGAGTACGGAGGATCCGAAACCTGTTGAGAATCAGAAGAACGCCAATTTCTGAAAACTGATAACTGAAAACCCTTAAATAGGATAGCAACTATGTTCCAAAAAGTGATAACAAAAGTCTTCGGTAGTAAAGAGAACCGGGATGTCAAAAAATTTCGCGACATCGTTGAAGCGGTCAACCAGCGC
>JAKZUG010000278.1:0-12650 GCA_047516705.1 Candidatus Poribacteria bacterium
GTCTGCTCGTAATCGTCGCTGCCTTCGGTGCGGAGGCGTTGGACGTGATAGGCATCACCCGTGAGTCCCGCGAGTTTTGAAATGATGTCACGCGTCGGCGATGTCTCTAACAACCGATTAAATTGACGAAGGGCGAGGGGTTTTTGATTGTCAATCCAATAGAGGGTTCCGAGTGTGAGGCTAATTTCCGCTCTCCGCGGTGCCCGGCGCGGTGCCATGTCAAGTGCCCAAGAGAGTGCTTCTTTCGCATCATCTCTATAGTCCGTTCCGCTTGGGTTTTTATCTACCATTTCAACATAAATCAAGCCGATCTGATAGAAGGCTTCTGCTCTTGAGCCATCGTGATTAATTGCCTCCCCAAACGCCTGTATTGCTGCATCGGTGTCACCACTTGCGGCTAATTCTTTGCCGCGCTTGATATTAGGACTGTCACCACAACCAGAAAGGCAAAATAGAGACACCCCAATGAGCAAAATGTAAAAGGCAGTCAGCCGTCGGCAGTCGGCAGTCGGCAAGAGAACCGCATAGCAGTGAAAAACAGACGCAACCACCGCGCGCTGAAAGCCAACCGCTGATAGCCGAAGACTGATAAAAATGTTGCTTTTTCCCACGGTTTTCATTTTCAATCCTCTTATATCCAAGCACACCGGCTACGGCAGGAGGTATCCAATACCTTGCTACAAGAAATTTATTTAGAAGACTTCTGTGTAACGCGCACCCGCTGGTTTACCGGTATATTATGAAGGGCTTCCGTCTTTCCATTTAGCCACGTAACCCGCAATGTCTCAACCTGCGTGGCGTTTCCCACGCCAAATTCAGCGATGAAACTGTTAGAGGACATGTAACTGTCACCGGCGTAAATCTCTCGTAGCTGCGTCCGCTCCGCTGTTTTGAGCTGAATCTTCGCGCCGATGGCATTCCGATTTCCCTCTGCTCCAACCAGTTCAACGTGTAACCAGCTATTGCGATTGCCACCGTCGTTGCGCAATAAAGTGGGTGCAGCATGGTTGTTGACGATGAAAATATCGACATCACCATCGTTGTCGTAGTCCCCAAATATCGCGCCACGACCGACTCGGGTAGGAAGTGCCGTAATCCCACTGCTTTCACTGACATCGGTGAAAGTGCCATCGTCGTTGTTGCGATACAGGGCATCCGCTTGTGGAATAAGCATTTCTGGATTCCGCAGTTCTTGGAAGGTACTCCCATTCGTAACGAAGATGTCCAAATCGCCATCGTTATCGTAGTCAAAAAGGGCAGTGCCCCAGCCAATCTGTTTGATACTCACCTCAGCCAACATGGCAGAATAGGATTCATCCACGAATCTGATATGCTCGCTCGAAGCGTCTTCTTTCAAAAGATTTCTGTAAAGTGCATTTTCTTCATCGACCCAATGGCTCATAAAGAGATCAATGTCCCCATCACTATCATAATCACCAGCAGTGAGACCCATAGAACCTCGAAAATCAGCAGCCCACGATTCATCACTGACATCGGTGAAAGTACCATCACCACTATTGCGATAGATATAGTTCATAGAAGTATCATTTGCAACATATAGGTCCAAGTCGTTATCATTATCAAAGTCGCTGAAGAGGCACTGCATACTTCTGCCACCGGGTGCAGCGAGCCCCACCTCGGCGGTTACATCCGTAAAGGTGCCGTCCGCATTATTACGGTAGAAGACGTTGTCTTGTGGCTCAAAAACGTGCGGATTCAGTGCGCTCGGCACCGGTTTACCAGATTGTAAGGACTCTTCCTGCATCTGCTCGAGTTTTTCTAAATCGTAGGTAACATAGTTGCAAACATAGAGATCAAGGTCGCTATCACCATCAACATCTGCGAAGGCAGCACCCGTGCTCCACAATTCACAACCGACCCCAGCAGTTTTCGTCACATCACGAAAGGTACCATCACCGTTGTTGCGATAGAGGACATTCGTGCCATAATTAGTTACATACAGGTCAATACTACCATCACCATCGTAATCTGCGAAGACACACCCCATACCGTATCCTTGGTGCCCAACACCGGCGATGTGTGTTATATCCGTAAATGTCCCGTCGCCATTGTTGCGATAGAGCACATTTGTTTTATTATTGGTGCTGGCATCTTGTGTAAATGGATGGGGGATATTGACAATATAGAGGTCAATGTCGCCATCATTGTCTATATCAGCAAAACCAACACCAGACCCCATATCTTCTGGGAGTAGACTGGAACGAGTTCCGCTCGAATGTTGGAAATGGATACCCGCTGCGTCTGTGACATCAACAAAGGTAACCGCTTGTAGCGTCGTGGGTGCCAGGACAGCAACCGCAAGTGCGAAAAAGAAGGAAGTCATGTAGGGAGGAACACAGTGCCACGCTAGTGTAAACGGTTTCCGATGCAACATCATTTTTCTAAGAAGTTCGTAAAAATGGTTCCGCTGCGAAAGCGTTCGTCGTTGAGAATATTTTGGAAGAGTGGGATTGTGGTTTTTATGCCTTCAATTTTGAATTCGGACAATGCTCGCTTCAACCGTGCAATCGCTTCTTCCCGGTCCCTACCATAGGCAATGAGTTTGGCAACGAGTGAGTCGTAGTACGGCGGCACAGTATAGCCCGAATAGATGTATCCGTCAACCCGGATCCCGATGCCGCCCGGGGGATGGTATTCAGTAACAAGTCCCGGTGAAGGCATGAAGTGATTCGTTGGGTCCTCGGCATTAATCCTGCATTCAATGGCGTGTCCTTGTATCTGAATATCAGATTGGTTGTATCCAAGCTGCTCCCCCATTGCGAGTCGGATCTGCTCTTTAATTAAATCAATGCCAGTAATGCTCTCGCTGATTGTATGTTCAACCTGAATGCGCGTGTTCATTTCTAAGAAATAATAATTGTCGTCTTTATCAACAACAAACTCAATAGTGCCGGCGTTTGTGTATCCGATAGATTTTGCGGCTTTGGTAGCAGCTTTACAGATTTCGGCACGAAGTTTAGATGGAATAGAGACAGCGGGTGCCTCCTCCAACAACTTCTGTTGTTTTCGTTGAATAGAACATTCACGTTCACCAAAATGGACAACGTTGCCGTGCAAATCACCTAAAATCTGAACCTCAATATGCCGGGCTTCTTCAATCCATTTTTCAATATAGACATCGCCGTTCCCAAAAGCGGCTTCGCCTTCTGCTTTCGCGGTATGAAAAAGGGTCAGCAGGCTGGGTCGGTTTTCGGCGATTCGGATACCGCGTCCACCACCTCCGGCAACGGCTTTAATCCCAACAGGATAACCAATCTTCTCAGCAAGCTGCGCGGCTTCGTCAGCAGTATCAACTGTCCCCTTTTTGCTATTTTTGCGTCTACTACCTTGGCTACCGGGTACAAGTTTCAAACCCGCTTTTTCTACGGTCTCGCGTGCCTTTACCTTATCCCCCATAGTCACAATATTCGTGACGGAGGGCCCAATAAACCTTATTTCGTGTGCCTCACAAATCTCGGCAAACTGCGCGTCCTCAGCGAGAAAACCTGCCCCTGGATGAATAGCGTTGACATTTGCGAAATCCGCAACTGCAATAATATTCGCATATTTGAGATAGCTCTCTGTTGAAGGTGGAGGTCCGATGCAGTACGCCTCGTCAGCATATTTAACGTGCAGTGCGTCTTCATCCGCGGTCGAGAAGATAGCCACCGTCTTAATCCCCATGTCTTTGCAGGCGCGGATGATACGGACAGCGATCTCACCCCGATTTGCTATTAGTATCTTTTTTATCATGTATTTTAAATGTTCCTTGCGATTCGGTCAGGATATCTCTAGCAAGAACGATCCGCTCCGTATATCCAGCCCGCCCCTTCCCTGCAACGGGTGGGGCCCCAGTTCGGCTTACAATCTCTGTCCAATTCCATCAGATATTCGGTAGAAATAGACTATATCTGTTTCACTCGGAACAAAGGTTGGGAATATTCAACCGCCTCGCCATCTTCAGCAAGAATTTCTAAAATTTCGCAGTTAAAAGGGGCTTCCACGGGATTGTAAGTCTTCATAACTTCGAGCATTCCTATAGGTTCATTCGTACTGACTATATCCCCAACTTGCACAAAAGGCGGTTCGTCAGGCGCAGGAGCACTATAGAAACGCGAGGGCATCGGTGCATTGATGTAGACATTCTGCGCTTCCTCGCCCGCCGGTACATCCACATTTTCTGCCGGCAGACCTGGAACATCAACCGCAATACTGGTCTCGGTTGACTGTGGCGAAGGCGCCCGATCATGTCCGCCCGGGTTTCCGCGGTATCTGGAAACTTGCACCTCAAATTCGTTGTCCCGAACGCGTACCTCCGTGAGATCCGCGCGGTTGAGAACCTCCGCTAACTGTTCAACGAGTTCAAGGACATCACTGTAGTCTTGTTCCCCGGATTGAGATTTATCCTTGGATCTGTCTTGACGCATTTCTATTTTTAATAGTTATCAGCGTATTGGCTATCAGCAATCGGAAACCATCAGCAATCGGCAAAGAGATTTTCGGTATATCTACCCCTATTGCTGACGGCTGACCGCTGATGGCCATTCCACTGACGACTATTATATCCTTTCTACATATTTTCCGGTACGCGTGTCAACTTTGATACGCGTTTCGTTTTGCACAAAAAGTGGAACGTTAACAACCTCACCTGTCTCAAGTGTAGCACGTTTGGAACCACCGCTGACGGTATCACCGCGCAATCCGGGATCGGTCTCAACAATTTGAAGCTCAACGAAGTTCGGGAGCTCAACTGCAAGGGGTATCTGTCCATCCATTTTGACGGTGACAGTTTCTCCCGCTTTCAGGAACTTCAAGCTATCTTCAACGAGAGTCAGCGGAAGCATGTGTTGTTCAAATGATTCATTGTCCATAAACCACAATATATCGCCATCTCGGTACATATACTGCATCTTGTGATCCATGACCCTGACAGTTTCGACAGTATCATTGGAGCGGAATGTGCGATCCAAAACTGCACCATCGGTGATACGTTTGATCTTCGTCCGTGCGAAGGCACTACCCTTCCCCGGTTTCACATGCTGACAATCGACTATAGTGTAAATAGTGTCGTTGAGTCGGATAACCAACCCGTTTCGTAAATCATTAAGTACTGCCATTTTCTCCTTTATTGGCTGTCAGCTGTCAGCTGTCGGCTTTCAGTTAAGAGGTTTTTGATTAGGTCCAACAACTCTTTTACTGACTGCTGAAGGCTTCTTTGCTGAAAGTCATTCCCACTGATAACTAATAACTACTAAAGCAAAGCGAGTGCTTGTTCTAACGCCTTGGCTCTATGACTGATTCGATTTTTGATTTCTTCTCCGAGTTCTGCGAAAGTCTGTTCGTATCCGTCCGGCACAAACACTGGATCGTAGCCAAACCCACTCTCTCCTACCGGCGCGTGCCTGATGTGTCCGGCACAAACACCGAGAACGCCTTCAGGCGTAGAATCAGGGTGGACGACTGCAATCGCGGCAACAAAACGGGCACGCCGATCGGTAACACCTTCAAGTGCTCGAAGAAGTTTCGCAATCCGGATCGCGTCTGTAGCGTCTTCACCTGCCCAGCGTTTGGAATTGATACCGGGAGCACCGTTAAGCGCATCTACCTCTAATCCAGCATCGTCAGCGAGCGTCAGATAACCTGTGTATTGCGCAATGACGGACGCTTTTTTGGCGGCATTCTCCATATATGTTTTCCCGTCCTCAATGACCTCTGGAGCATCGGGATAAGCGTTCAAGGAGATAACCTCAATCTGTTGCGAGATACCTGATCCGGGGTTCTCACCCGTTACTGAGGAGGTATCATGGAGCATTTCCGTAAGTTCCCGTACCTTGCCTTGGTTACGCGTCGCCAATACCAGCTTCATCTAAGTCCTCCAACATTATCCGGTTCTGTAATCGGATAAGTTGTTGTATACCACCAACCGCAAGATCTAACATCTGATTGTAATCGTCACGGGAGAACGGTTTCTCCTCTGCCGTGCCCTGTATCTCAATAAACTTCCCGCTACCGGTCATAACAATATTCATATCAACATCCGCTGTTGAATCTTCGGTATAACAGAGATCCAACAGAGCTTCACCGTTGACAAGACCGACACTCGTTGCGGCGATGTTATCGGTAATAGGAAATGTTTTGATCCTTTTACTTTTGACAAGTTCCTGACAAGCATCCCAGAATGCGACAAATGCCCCTGTAATCGATGCGGTGCGCGTGCCGCCATCGGCTTGGATGACATCACAATCAACCCAGACCGTCCGCTCTCCTAAGGCGTACAAGTCTACAGCAGCACGCAAGGAACGACCGATGAGACGTTGTATTTCTTGTGTTCTGCCACTGACCGCGCCACGGGTTATCTCGCGCTGCATCCGTTCAGAAGTAGAACGGGGTAACATAGAGTACTCAGCTGTTACCCAACCCTTATTCTTGATCCGCTGGTCGCGCATGAACCGCGGCTGCTGGTCAATAACGGAGGCTGTACATATAATGCGGGTATCACCTGTTGCAACGAGGACTGAACCCTCCGCATGCTTGATATAGTGTCGTTTGATCGTAACCGGTCGCAACTCATCTGGCCGGCGTCCATCCTCTCTCGCCATCTTTATCCTCATTTATAAGGTTTTAAGCAGTGCTAACGCCTTTGTGTAACTTTTCCGTTCAAGATAGTGCCCGAGCATTTTAGGGACTGTCGGCGCAAGCTCCTGATGCAACGCGTTAATCCGCTCCAATTGTTCAAGTATATCTTCCCCTGCCTCAATTCGAGAAAACATCGTCTCCAACGCTTGTCTGAGTTCCAAAAAACTATCAACTTGCATCCGATTCCTCCATTTGCTGAACGGCTTTGCATGTCCGCAGAGAGACATTCTTCGGTGGCGCCTCATAGCCTTTCCACGCATAAGGATCCACACCAGAAACCGGAATAATGCATCGCCGGTCGGCACTCGCTGGACGTTCACCTTCACGAATCGACCAAGGTAACAGCGACCAAGCGTTACAGTAATGGCTCACCAAAACCCTGCGAAACGTTTCGCCGCGGTTTTTACGGGACCGATGGAGCAGATATCCGTTAAAGAAAACTAATGTCCCAGTTGTAACTTCAACCGGCACCTCATCGGTGTAATCAAAACCGTAACTCTCCTCAGTAAAATCAAACTCATCAGGATTCTCGTGCGCTTTCTGCGGATAGAGATAGCCTTGACGATGTGAACCGGGGAGCACCCATAAACACCCGTTTTCGACTGTAGCATCATCCATCGCGATCCAAGCACCAATTAAGGAACGATCACGGGTCGGAATGTAGATTTCGTCCTGGTGCCACGCCTGTCCTTGGAAATTTGGCGGCTTGACAAAGAGCATAGACTGCATGCACTTGACGCTTCCGTCCCAATAAGGGAGATGTGCAGCGGCTATTTGGCTCAAGATACCGCAGATTTTCGGGTGCTTGACGTACTTCTCAATGATTGGACTGACAAAATGCGGTTGATGAATGCAGAGAATACGGTTGATAACCTCAGCATCGCTAATATTGTTAGGAAGCGGTTTTATGTTGTCGCACGGATGACCACCTTTCGCTATTGTGACGGTGTCTTGTCGCAACTCCTCTATTTCATCAAGGGAGAGCAGATCCGGGACAACAAGATACCCATTCTTCACAAAAAACTGGGTCTGTTCATCAGATACGATTTTCGGCACCTCAATCGGTGCACTTGCTTCAAAGTTCACAGTTTCTCCTTAGAATGGTTGTCAGTTATCAGTTATCGGTTAAGAGGTTTCTGGTTCAGTTGAAATTCTCTTTAACCGATACGCCTTAAAAGAAACTTCTATTTTAATCAAATCTCTTGTAACCAACAACTAATAATCAAACGCGATTGGCAAGGAACATTTCTGTTACCGCCAAGGCAAAAACAGCTAACATGAGATACACCCATACATTTTGGTTCTTCTCAACATCCTCGTGGTATTGCGCTATGAGCTCTGTCGTCGGTTTCTCCTCAACCGATTCGTCCGCAGCACCCTTCAGCATACTCGTTAACTCCTCTACATTACGTGCAGCAAGGTCGGACTCAGTTGTGTCAACATTGACGATAAAGTAGGTCGAGTCTGCACCAGATGTATGGACTGAGTAGATGCCCGGTATCAAGGTGTCAGCGTAAAAAACGCTACTTTGCGACTCAGCTTCCGTGGTATTTTCGTTCCGTCGTAAGCGAGTCTCAACGTTGTTAGGATCGAGAACAGCGATCTCTCTGTTCCCCACAGTGTCGCCACTTTCATCTTCTGAAACCTTCAGTTCAACACTATCACCAACACGATAATTCGGAGCAGCGTCTACATTCTTAAGCGCGAGATACTTGATAGCCTCATGCAGGAACGGTAGATAAACGGCGCGAATCGGTAGATCGTTCCATTCCCTGTCTATTGTTGAAGTAAAACAGAGCACACGTCCTAAGGTCCCGTAAGGTTTTTCAAAGAGTGCTGGACTACCATCATCATAAGCAGCAATGACGGTTGCATCCTTTGTAGGTACCGCCTGAAAAATTCTGTAAAATCGAGCCTTACCGAAATCCCCATGATTCGGCTCCTTGAACGGTGCGAAAATCGGATGTTCGTATTTCACCGTAGCGAGCACACGGAACTGCTCGCGACCAAGCGCATCACCAACCGCTTGGACAAAATCACACGGCATCAATCCGTTCTCACCGGCATCCGCGCCTGTTACTGAGGAAGAACCGAGACGCTGTTTATAGGCATCGGCATCTATATTATCGCCGACTGTCACAATCAAACCGCCACCGGCAGCGACGTAAGCCTTCACACGCTCTGCTTCACCAGAAGAGAGTTCTGCTACATCCGCAAGGATAAGCACATCTACGCTTTCGAGTGTCGATGCATTCGGCACCGAGACAGATTCAGTGAAATCAATCTGCAGGGCATCATTCCCTGATGCCAACGCCTTCTTCATGAAGAAAGTTTCTACAGTTTGATAGCGGCTGCGCGTTCGCTGTTGTTCCCGGACAGCATGGACTTTAATCGACTGTAGGCTTTGCAAAGTAAAATATCGCTTGTTGTCAACACCGAGTGCATCCTCAGGAAGTTCAACCCAACCTGTATGTGTTGCCTCATCTTGGAACTCGACCTTGAAAACAGCGTCCGCGAGGTCATCTGGCTCAATATCAAGTTCAACACTGTCAATAGCATTGCCATCTATGAAGAGACGCACCTGCAGATTTTCAACCGGTTCATCACCGAAATTATGGACCCGCGCGACAAGCTGCGACGCTTTCTGTTCCTTTAGTACGACAGATGGAACGCTGATCTCGGTAACAGCATAATTTTGCGGTTTTTCAGCACGGACATCTACAAAATGAATTTGGACATCAGGGCTGAGTTTGTCCGTTTCAATGAAATTCTCCCATCCGCACTTTTGCATATCTCCGATAAGATAGACCTGTTTCTCACCGATAGGAATAGACTGGAGGACATCATCTGCGGTTTGCATCGCGTCCAAGTAATCCGTATGCTCATTAGAGGTTTCTGCATTGTTCAAAGCCGTACGGATGTGCGAGAATTCTGAACCGAGCGGTGCAACGACACGAGCGTTGTCAGACGAAAGAATGAGGCACGCAGCATCGGAGGCGTCAAGCATGTCCATGATTTCGACCGCCTCTTTTTTAGCATTCTCAAAAACCCCTTCATACTGCATACTATAGGAGGTATCAAGAATAATAACAGCGTTCCGTTTGCCACCCGTCTTTTGCGTAATCACTGGTGCATCGGCGAAAAATGGACGCGCAAATGCCAAACCGAGCAATGCCAGCATCAGAATACGCATTAGCAGCAGCAGCAGCCGTTTCAACTTGTGCCGGCGCACATTCGTCTGATGCGACATCTGAATGAAACGGACGGTGCTGAAAATCAGTCGCCGCGCACGCTCGCGGTTCAACAGATGAAGGATGAGCGGGATGGACGCGCCTATCGCACCCGCTATTGCAAAAGAGGCTGTTAAGAAAGTCAGACCAAACATAGAATTCCCTTTAGAGGACTCCTTGCCGCTTAGCGAGATAAGAAGCGAGTGCGAGATCAATCGGGGTTGCTGTTGTTATCATATTGTAATCAATATCTGCTTGCCGTAATGCGAGCCTATAGGTATCAAGAAAGTCGTTGAAATTGCTTAGATAACTCTCCCGAATCGCTTGCGGGGTTGTGATAATCTCAGCGTCGTTTTCTGAATCAATAAACCGGATAAGTGCTTCTGAACTTCGTCCTGTCTCAAAGTTAGCAAACTCAAGTTCCTGTTGTGCGAGAACGTGGAATACGACGACTTCGTGTCCTTCATAGCGGAGATGTTCTAATCCGGCGATGACCTCCTCATGATTTTCATCGTAGAGATCCGAGACGAAGATGACCAACCCGCGTTTGGTAAGACGTTCGGCGATTTGATGGAGCGGTGTTCCCATCCGTGTGTTTTTTGTTGTCTGTAAGGTCTCCAGTGTGAGCAAAATCGAGTGTAAGTGTGATGTACTACTTCGCGCTGGCAGGTACTGGCGAAGCACATCATCAAAGTAGGCGAACCCGACTGCATCCCGTTGCTTCGCCATAAAATATGCGAGTGATGCCATGAGAAAACTCGAATATCTCAACTTCGTCAGTCTTGGTTGCCCCGCGTCATTCCCCTCTGTAGTCGCATCGTTTGTCTGTTCATCCGTAGGATGCGCCATAGACTCGCTCGTATCTAAGAGCAGGTAACAATTAAGATTCGTCTCCTCCTCAAATTGCTTAATATAGTACCTGTCAGTGCGGGCATAGGCTTTCCAATCTATATGTTTGGTATCGTCTCCGGGCATATATTGTCGGTATTGTGAGAATTCAACACTAAACCCGTGATACGGGCTTTTGTGGAGCCCTGAGATAAAACCTTCAACAACGAATTTCGCGATTAATTCAAGATTTCCGATTCGAGCGAGGATTGTTGGATCTAAAAATGTGCGTCCGACTGTTGAACTCTGTTGCATCTGTACCCTCTCAATACTGACGTACAAACTTGCCCCGAAGTTGATTACAATATATCATCTCAACGCCACGACTTCGGAACCAAACTTTATTGCTTTCTCAAAATAAGGAGCGTAAGGTCGTCAAACTGATCCGCTTCTCCCTGGAATTCCATGACTGCATTGTGAAGGTACTTGATGATAGCCTCGGCATGTTCATCCTTGCATGCTTTTGATGCCTCTACAAGTCGATCTTCCTCATAATAATCGTCTTCAACGTTGACGGTTTCTGTGACACCGTCTGTATAATATACAATGACATCACCACTGGCGAGTTGGACATGCTCAGCTTCATATTCGGCAATGCTTGGAACCATATCATTCGGAAACATTCCGAGCGGAATACCGCCAACATCCTCGCCCAACCACTTGTAGGTGCCATCCTTTCTGAGGAGCAGCGGTGGATTATGCCCCGCATTGAGCGTCGTGAGTACATCCGTTTTAGGGTCAAGATGGCTGTAGAAGAAGGTAGCATATTTCTCTTCTGTACCACTGGCGTAAAGGAGCGAGTTGAGCGTCATCGCCATCTCGGTGATTTCAGCGTACAAGGCAGCTTGATTCAGTACCTCTTGCTCCAAACTTTTCGCGCGCGACAATTCAGAGATGAGACCTGCGCGGAGGGTTGCCATGAGCAGCGCCGCTTGCATCCCCTTTCCTGAGACATCGGCAATTGCGAGTCCCCAATGCCCTGTAGGTAAAGCAATACAATCGAAGTAGTCACCACCAACGGCACCGCGTGGTTCATAATGCCCAGCGACTTCGTATCCTTGGATGTCAGGCAGCGTATCAGGGATGAGGTTCACTTGGATTTTGCGCGCCTCCTCCATTTCAGCTTGCAACTGACGTGCATCAAGTGCCTCCTGATGGAGTTGCGCATTCTCAATAGCGACGCCTCCCTGTTTTGCGAAGGAGTCAAGTAGGATTACATCTTCATCCGTAAACGCGGTAATTCTGCCGCCACGTTCCTCTTTGTCACCAACGACAAGGACCCCCAAGATGTCGCCATCACGTCCAGGAATAGGGACAGCCATCAAATTCTTGCCACCAAAAAGGGTATCGGAGTTAGGAAGACAGTGCCCCGGCATTCCTTCTTTAACGACAAATTTCAACATATCTGCGGATGTCGCTTCTGGAGATACGGGTGCATCCTCACCATAAGAAATAATGAGTCCGTTCCCACTGTCCTGCTCTGTGGTATTTTCAACCAAGGTCTCAGGAAACGCATAGTGCATTTCGAGTTCCTGTCGTTCAGTGCGCGTGAGCATGAGTGCGCCAGCGTTTGCGTCAAGGAGTGAGACAGCTTGGTGTACCACCTGTTCTGCAGCTGCCTCTGGTTCAAGCAGTTGACAAATTTGCGGTGCACTTTCTGCGAGCATGAACAACCGAAACTTCTCGCTCTGAATACCCTCTACCATCTGTGAATAGGCAATGGCAATCGAAATTTGGTATGCGAAGGTTGTAAGTAATTCCTTTTCCCACGCCTCCAATGTGTCCTTTTCCAAAAATTTGCCGAGACCGATCATCCCCAGAAATTCATCTTGAATTTTTAGGGGGACCCAGAGACGTATATCAATAGTTTCAGCGAGCATCGCACTGCGAGCAAAG
>JAKZUG010000279.1:0-16845 GCA_047516705.1 Candidatus Poribacteria bacterium
TCTTTTAACCGCTCTCTTGTTCCGAATTTTGCAACGAGAACGGGGATGAGTAGCAACGTGAGTGCTGTTGTCAAAAACCAATAGTAGTAAGGGTAGCTTTCTGTGAGGGGGAGGGGCCCGCTTCCAAGGTATTCTGCGAAATGGCGGTTGAAAAAACTCCGTCGAGTATAGTACCTGTGCAGCGTTAGTAGTAGCGCGGAGGCGAGTAAAATGACAGTTGCCTGCCGTTCCCAACCACGTAGATATTTTTCTTTTAAGATTTGGATGTGGAAAACCATCTTGACATCTCGTCGATTTTAGGGTATTATACCATCACCTACGAAAAATAGCAATAGACCGTTTTGAGAAGATCGCGGCTACAAGATTCGGTTAACGAAATGTAAAGGATAGGATGTTTGCACCTAAGCAGATTGAGCGTATCTTAATCATCAGGCTCGCGCCACTTGGAGAGACGGTTTTAACAACACCCGTCATCCGTGCTTTACGTCAGCACTTCCAAGATGCATATATCGCTTATATGGTGGCACCGACACGAGAAGATTTGGTGTCCGCGAACCCACATCTCAATGAGGTGCTTACCTACCATACTTCGATGCCAAAGCTGATTTATCAAATCGCCCGTCGAAAATTCCACATGGCGGTTGTACTACAACCTACCTTCCGTTTGGTGCTTCATACATTTCTTGCCGGAATTCCGTTTCGTGTCGGTTTTGAAACCAACGCTGGAGGCAAGAAGTTATTGAGCCTCGCGGTACCAAATAACACTGCACAGCACGAGACACAACGCTATCTTGATGTTGTTCGTGCCTTAGATGTTGAAGTTGTAGACGATGAACCGGAGGTGTTTGTTGACAGGGCAGGTATCGCGTGGGTGAACAATTTTCTTGAAAAGCAGAAGTTTGATGATGGCAAGCCTATTGTCGGTCTCAATCCAGGCGCAGCGACCGTGTATCGCCGCTGGCATGCATCAAATTTTGCGGTTCTCGGCGACCTACTTCATGAAGCATACGATGCACACATTGTCATCACGACCGGGCCCCGGGAGGGCGAATTAGCGGATCAGGTAGCCGAACAGATGGTGTATTCACCTCTTATTGTTAGTCACGCGGCCCCAATGCAACTCGCCGCACTTCTGCAACGGTGTAGTCTCTATATAAGTAATGATACGGGACCGATGCACCTCAGTACTGCCGTGAAAACGCCTACGGTTGCCTTGTTTGGTGCGTCAAATCTTATCCAGTGGGCACCGCCGTGGGACAAGCATGCGGTGATTGCCCGTAAAGAGTGTCCGTTTTTGAAAATACTCTCGTCCAAGGAGTGGGACGCACATCCAGATCGCGCACGCGAGAATTTTGCGGCGATTACCCCAGATGCGGTTATGGCAGCAGTGGAGAAACTCGCATGGTAAAATCTAAACACGACCAAAGCGATGGATTAGATGCACAACGCATCAAAAATTGTCTAACCGACATTCGAGATAGAATGTTTCGGCAGGCACTTTTACATACAATTGTATGTACATTTTTCTGTGGACTCATTCTACTGGCTGTTCTGTTCCTTCTGAACCGAGTGATTCCCCTACCGTGGCAAATATCAAGTATCAGCTGGATTATCATGTCTCTGGCGATAGGGGTAGGCATCTGCATCAGTTTTAAACATCGCAAAGATTTATGGCTTGTCGCGCGGACTGTTGATGAAAAGATGGAACTCAGAGAACGTCTCGGCACGGCGTTTGGATTGATACAGACTGCCCCCCAAAGCGAGTTTTCACAACTCCAAATCCAAGATGCTGCAGAGACTGTAACAACCTTAGACATTGCAAAGGTAAGTCCATATCGTGTGCCAAAGTTCCTGAAACTATTTCCGATGCCTCTGCTGTTGATTGGACTTTCTTTCATCATACCCCCCTTCTACGACGTACCGCAGCCGCTCACCGGTCTCCAGCAGGAGGCATTGGATAAAGCCGTTCAGAACCTTGATGGAAAACAAGTCAAAAATTCAACCCTGCAGAAGCAAATCAGTGATACCATAAATCAGTTGAAAGCCGCAACGAATCTTGACACCGCACAAAGAAATCTCAGCGACTTAAAAAAAGAGGTACGCAGGCAGCAATCAGAGCAAAACGCTATCACCGAAGCCACACAGGCAACGCAAAACTTTCGCGGCATGGATGCCGACCAACTCGCTGCAGAACTGAATAACCTCACTGAGCAAGTTGAGATACCACCAGAACTTCAAGCGGAACTCATGAGTCTTTTTGAACATTTGGCTGAAAATCTACCGGAGGGATCACTCAACGATTCACTGAATCAGATTCAAGGCAAGTTAGTTACGCCAGAGACGTTGCAGGACATCATTGCTGCACTTTAGATGATGGAAAAAACAATTGATCTTGCACAATTGGAAGCACAGCTCACGGCGAACCAGAAGGAGTTAGCATTAGCAACGCTTGAAACTGCGTCCCAAGGGGGTGGGATTGCAAATAGCGATGGGGCACCCGGGAAAAACGCCGGAGGCAACGAGGTGCAGGGGACTCGCGAAGGCACATTGAATGCCGATCCACAGTCAGCATTGCAGACGACCAATACAGGCAAAGTGGAAAACGAAACAGATGGCAAAGATTCTACGCCGTTGACTGGCGAAGAAACACCAGCCTTACAGATTGACGGACAACAGTTGACACTTACAGTAGAGGCTTCTGGTAACGCGCAAAGTTTTTCTGATGCGATTACTGGTGAGGTTAGCAACAATAGCCCCGCCTATTTACCTTTCAGCGATGTAGTCCTCAATGCGGAGCGCGCGTATGCCGAAGCCGTAGACAATAATCGTATTCCTGTCCGGTATCAAGCACAGATTAAAGCCTATTTGGAGGCAATTTCGAGAAAATGAAAAAAAGCGTAATTAAAATTCTGATCGCCGTAGGCATTGTTGCAGTAGTTTATTTCGTGTTGAGACACTACGGTATAACAGACGAGGTTCGGTTAGAAAATGTTCCGAAAATCAAAACATGGGTTGCAAGTTTTGGGGCAATTGCGCCGTTAGTCTATATTGGGATTTATCTTGTCTCCACTGTCTTTTTTCTGCCTGGTTCTCCGGTAACCGTATTAGCAGGTTTCGTTTTCGGACCGTTCTGGGGTATTTTCTACGCCTCCATAGCCTCTATTATCTCGGTCTCTGTCGCATTCCTCATCGCCCGATACGTCGCTCGTGATCTTGTTGAGGGATGGGTCAAGGGTAACGCGCAATTCCGCAAAATAGATGAACAGGTTGATGAACAGGGGTGGCGTATCTTGATGTTTACGCGCTTGGTCCCGATTTTTCCGTTTAACCTTCAAAATTACGCCTATGGACTCACAAGGATTCGGTTTTCCACTTATGTTATTGTTTCCGCTATCTTTATGTTGCCGGGGACAGCGGTATTTGTCCAACTCGGTGGGGCGTTTGTCAGTGGTGAAGGCGATATTTGGAAGACGCTGCTCTATCTCGGAATTGCTGGCGTACTTATGCTTTTGTTATCCTTGATTCCCAAATTTCTGCGAAAAGGTCAGGCGAAATTGTAACTCAAAGAAAGTGATTAGCAGTCTTCCCGTCAAACCCGTATGCTTTAGCTTGGGGGATGTAGACGGGCTGATCGTTCTGATATAAAAATAAATTTGACGTTACCTTACTATATATGGTATAAATATAGACATAAACCTATCAAGAAGGTTATCCATCCCGTGAGTTGCGATTGGAGTTTCCAGATTTGGAAAAACGATTACCGACTTTATGGACACGTTCAAAGTTTGTCAGTTCCTGCGGTGTTGTAACATTATCTGCGATCAAAGATTATATTGAGAACCCAAAGAATGCGTAGATGTTCTACAAAACCTTGTAAGACTTTTCAATATGAGTTATCTCACCAGTCCAACTTGATAGAAGTTGGTAATCTGATAGACGATCTGCATGAGGTGCATGTTCACCTTTTGCGGTTACAACGCCGTTACTATCGTATCTTTAGTAAGTATGCTTCTCTCAACGCAATAAAACGGCACATCACAAAGCTAAAGAAGCGGACAAAACCGCATTGGCATCAACTGCCGAGTCAAGTTATTCAAGACATTGCTATCCGTATTGATAGAGGTTACCAGTCTTTCTTTACCAATATCAAAGATCGCAAGACAGGTAAAACGAAACGCAAAGTCGGTAGACCCAAAATCAAGCCGTCTCAGAAATATAACTCCCTCACTTTTACACAAGCGGGCTACAAAATAGAAGGCAATCGTATCTATATCGGGAGTCTAAAAAAGTCGTTTATCTTTTGGAAACACCGAGAATGGACGGGTCAGGTAAAATCTGTAACTGTTAGACGCGATAATGTAGGTGATTACTATTTGACGCTTGTCTGCGAGGATTTTGAACCTTCCGAGAAAATCCCTTTGACCGGTAACGAGGCAGGGGCGGACTTCGGCATTAAAACCTTTCTTACATTCTCAGATAGCACAAAGATAGAGTCACCACAGTTTTACAAGCAAAGTCTGAATAAGCTCCGTTCAGCACACAAGGCGTTGTCTCGTAAGCAACTATTTTCCAATGCGTGGTATCGTGGCAAACGCCAGTTATCGCGCGTCTCTAAGAAAATCGCGAATCAGCGACGCGATTGGTTCTTCAAATTGGCACTTCGCCTTGTGCGAAAATACGATACCCTTGCCATTGAGACACTGAATCTTGAAGGCATGAAAAAACGTTGGGGGCGCAAAGTCTGCGATCTTGCCTTTGGCGAATTCGCGCTCATTCTTCAATGGACATGTGCCAAATATGGAAAGACACTGCTCAAGGCAGGACAGTGGCAACCGACTACAAAAATCTGCCACATCTGCGATGTCAAAAACGAGCATCTAACACTTGCTGACCGATATTGGACCTGTCCAACTTGCAGCACGTATCACGATAGAGATATAAACGCTGCTAAAGTTATTTTGCAGGCTGGGGTACCCGCGTAAATGCGCGATAAAACCGTTCTGATACGGAATAATAGCCTGCTGGTGGAGCGACAGTAAGACGTGTGTTTTCTCTGAAGACAGCGCAGTTGCTACGAAACCGAAGCCTCTGCCTTTAGGTAGTGGGTGGTATCACGCTGCTGAATTAACGCTACTGCGGCAGCAAGTGCTTCCTCACGAGTTCGGATTTCGCCATCAAACTGGCGTTCTTCAATCTCTTTTAACAACTTTCCGATCTGTTTTCCTTCTTTCAAATTGAAGTTTTTAATCAAATCATCTCCGGTGATGAGTCTACCCAGTTTGCTGATTGGTAGGATATGTTCATAGTACGTATGAGCAATCTCTTCAAGTAATGTCGGATCAATCGGATGTGACGCTGCCGCATAGAGAAGCACACCCCACCAGTCGGATGCGTATGTTCTAAGAAAGCGAATTATCTGTTTCTGGGTTAATTGTCGATTTTCATTTTTAAGTGCTTTGCCCCCGCTGAGAAGGCATTTTATAAACTGTGCTGCTTTACGGCTTAATCGAAGGTGTGCGCCGACACCACCGAAGTTATCTCCCAAGAGTAGACTGAACTTGATTAACGAACGCCGATTGATTTCCACACCGAGCTTTTCTCGGAGATAGCCATTAATTTCGTTGTGGTATACATGGAGTCCTATCGGGATTGGGCTTTTTTCAAAAGTCTCAAGCGAACCCCAAGGTCTGGATACCTCTTTTATAGACGGAATGACTTGAGTAAGTAATCCTACGGTTTCCATTTGTTGTAGGTATGGATGTGCCTTCTTAACATTAAAAATTTTCATCAGTTCATCGCGGCATCGTTCCACCGCTACATTAGATAGTAAAGATCGGTGCTTTGTTACCAAATCGATCGCACTCTCGGAAATCTTGAAATCCAACTGCGCTGCGAATCTGTAAATCCGCAGCAAACGAACCGGATCATCCCTCACGACCTGTTCGCTCGGAAATTGGAGCAAGCCTGTCTCCAAATCTTTCATCCCGCCGCACGGGTCAATTACGTGAAAGGAGTTTTGTTCACACGCGTTATTTGTAACCGATTCCACATTTTCAAACGCGATTGCCATTGCATTAATTGTCAAGTCTCGTAAGCGTAAGTCCTCAGTGAGCGATGCCGCTCGGAATTGTGCGAAATCCATGCTTAGGCACGGTGTCTGTGAAATGTCATGTTGCTTGACAATTACGCGGGCAGTGGACGGGTTTTCTTCAAGCGCGATGCAAGTTGCTCTGATGCTGGTGGCAAACGCGTTGGCGAAATGAACCGCATCCGAGGCTAAGGCGAAATCAATATCTGTCGTTTGACGTTTGAGTAACAGATCTCTCACGCTACCACCGACGAGATAGAGTCGCACGCCTCGCGCATTGGCAAAATTACCAAGTGCCTGCATGGTTTGATTGCCAAATAGTTCTTGAAGTGTCTGTGGTATTGTGTTCATTGATTTGCCCGAGCCTGTTGTCGTTGTGCTTTCCGCGAACGAAATAGGATGCCGTCCAGATGGAGGTGCGTCGCATAGCCAATAAAACTGGCTACATAGAAGGGAAAGCCACTGAAGATGGCATCAGGAAGGTAATCCCAATCTCGTAACGCATTGAACTGGTCCACGAGATTGCTACCCGACTTCCATTCTGGATATCCAGCATAAATCGGAATGAACAGGAACACACTCGGGAGCAAAATCATGGTAATTTTGGCGTGCGTCCACCCGCGATGTTTGCTCATAATTGGAAGCATCGCGAAGAGACCTAACAGTGCCGATTCCAGATACTTCTGTAAAAAAACAATCAGCACAACGTTCAGAGTAAATAGGACACTGTAAAATATCTTCTGGCTTTTGCTCTTGATATCAACATCTGGCCACAGCCCAAACAGCACTGCTACGGCGAAACAACCGATGATTTGTATAGGGTCTCTCACCCATGGAATAGTTGGATTCCAATCTTGTGGCATCGTATCATAGAGGATTGGAACAGCAATGGTAGCGATAAATGAGATGATGAAAAAAGTACTGTAACTTACTAACCCGCCGATCCAGTGTTCACGAAACATACTCATGGTAGATAGTATACTGTACTTTTCCGAAAAATGAAATAATTTCTATAACTTAATCAGGGCGGTAAGGCTTTCTAACAGGACTTACGCGAACCTCCTTGCTAGCGGGTTTGCAACCGGGGTACCCACCCGTTACTTGGGAAGGGCACCAACGGTGCGCAATACTTAGGATCTGATGGAAAAATTGCGTAAGTCCTATTTAATTTGACTTACGGCACAAGATATGATACAATTATGTTACAATCTTTGCGAATTTCGCTTTAGCTACATGTTTTGGCTTGCAGCCAGTGCCGAAGATTCCTATATCGCTTTTTTTAAAGGTCCGAGTGGCGAGGTTATTGAGTTTTTTCAAACGCATTAATTTTTTATCTCTTAGATTTTGGGGTTGGTAGCGGCATTCTGCTTTGATTTTCTATAGACTCTATCTATGGAATTGGCGAATTGGCTTGACTGAGACAGGGAAAACTGGTATTATGTAACAATACAGGTAATGGAAGATAATTAATACGCCGTTGCTTGGCAATCGGTAGAAGTTGTATAACGCAGTGGCTTTGGAATTAGAGGTAGACACGCCTATCTCAGTGCTATGCCTCTCATCTGCACGATACAACATGAAATGAACCGCGAGGGACCTCTACTATTGGGATATTTCGCGTTTTTTATATATTATGTAGATTATGACAACAACCGAGAAGAACTCTATTATTGAAATGTTAGCACCCGTGCTTGACATTGATGGTATTGAACTCGTGGATGTTGAGACACAGGGACTGACCCTGCGATTACTCATTCATAAGCAAGGTGGTCTTTCGGTAGCAGATTGCCAAGCAGTGAACCATATCGTACACCCGATCTTAAAAGTCCATGAGCATTTAGCGAGTTACGCACGATTGGAAGTAGCTTCACCCGGGATAGATAGACCTTTGCAGACCGCCAAGGATTTTCGGCGAAATTGTGGGCGAACTGTTCAGATAGAAGTCGCCTCGGAATCGGAAAATGAACAGGGATATCATGTACAAGGCACCGTTGTAGAAGTACATCCTGAGACGGTTGTCTTGGCGCAAACTGGCGGAAAGAGCATCTCTGTTCAGATTTCACAAATTCTCACAGCACACATACATCTGAAATGGTAACTGGCAAGAGCGAAGGATGCACATCGCACGCTATGTAAAAAATTGGAAAGGAGTACGCGGACTGAAATGATATAACTTGTTGTTTGCAAGTCTATATGAAATAAGAGCCCGCGAACATTGCTTATGTTAGAGAATCTCCAAAACGCTATTCGTCAAAATACTGCGCAGACAGATTTACCTGAACAGGTTTTTATTGAAGCAATAGAAGATGCGCTCTGTGCTGCTGCACGCCGGATTTACGGTCCCGATGCCAATGTTTCTGTTGAGATTAATTTGGAAAAAGGTGATATACGCTGCTACGTCCCCAAAAAAGTCGTTAATATTATGCGTGATTTTTCCACAGAGATTCCGATTGAGGAAGCAGTGAAATTTCAGGAGGATATTGAACTCGGTCAGATGTTGAAGGTCGAAATCAATCCGAGCGATTTTGGTAGGATTCCGGCACAATTGGCGAAGCAAATCCTTTTCCAAAGGATCAAACAGGCTGAACGTGAAAGAGTCTATCAGGAGTTTGTGGGCCGCGAAGGTGAGGTCGTTACGGGTTATGTCCAGCGTTTTGAACGAGGTGGTATCATCTTGGATCTTGAGCAGACGGAAGCCTTTTTACCACCACGCGAGATACCAAGGTCGCAGAACTATGAACGTGGCAAACGTTTGCAATGTCTGATTTTATCGGTAAAAAATGAGGCGCGTGGTGCGCCTGTCATAGTATCTCGAACCCATAGCGATCTAATTGCGGTATTGTTTGAGCAAGAGGTTCCTGAAATCTATGAAGGTCAGGTGCGTATTATGGCAATTGCGCGTGATCCGGGCAATCGTGCGAAGGTGGCTGTTCAAGCGACAGAGGAGGGCATAGATGCTGTTGGCACGTGTGTCGGTGTTAAGGGAACTCGCGTCCAAAATATTATTAGCGAACTTGATGGCGAAAAAATAGATCTTGTTGAATGGAGCGAGGATATAAGTGCTTTTATTGCTAATGCCTTGGGGCGTCGCGCCGGTGTGCGTAGAGTAGAACTTGACGATGAAAATAAAAGCGCGCGCGTGATTGTACCGGACGATCTACTCTCCTTAGCTATTGGTCAACGTGGACAGAACGCGCGACTCGCTGCAAGATTGACGGGTTGGAAAGTTGACATAAAGGGAGAATCCGAAGTGACTGTTTCGATTAACGAACTCTTTAAACCGGAAGAACCTGATAAAAAAGATGATGACGCACTCGACAGTCCAGAAGACGGTCCTGAAGAAAATCTTGAAGAGCAAACTGCCGATGCACCTAATTCAATGGATGCTGATCACTCTGTTGATTCAGCTGAGGATGTTGAGGTAGATGTGGATGTGGACGCGGATGTGGATACCGCTGAAGTTGAGGTACTGGAAACTTCTGACGAGGAGAATAGTGAGACGCTTGATATTGCTACTGAGATTGACAATTTCGATGTTGAATCTGAATAGTCTTCTAAGGCGGCTATCTTGTAATCTCTAATATCTGTGCGAGAATTATCGGCATACCGATTGAAGGTTCAAAAAAGTGGGTGAAATTGTTGAGCGATGTTATTCGCACTTGTATTGGGTGCCGTGGAAAATTTTCGCAAAAAATATTAATACGATTTGTGGGTCAGAAGAATGAAATACTACGAATTGACAACCACAAAAAATTGCACGGACGCGGGGCTTATGTCTGCCTCTCTCAACCCTGCATTCAGAAAGCGTTTAAGTCTCCAAGACGGATTAATTCTTTATTACGTGTGCAACTGACAAGCGTGGTTATAGAGCGGTTTGAGAAAGTCCTTCTTGAATGGACCGAGAGATCCGCCAGCACAATAGGAAAAAAGGAGGTGTTATCATGAGAAAAGCACCGCGACAGCGGCGAAGATCCGCTAAAGAAAATCCTGAAGAGAAACAAGATCAGGGTACACCGATTCATGAATTGGCAAAGCAATACAACCTGACAACCAAGGAACTTATCGCGCTCTTGGCGAAACATGGTGTTCGCGTTAAAAACGATATGAGTTCCGTTGATTCGGATACCGTCGCGTTGATTGAATCTGAGATGGCCAAACCAGCGGAAGCCGTTTCTACAATTGAAGGGTCAATTGAAGACACTACAGATCCATCATCTAACACAGCGAACGGTTTGCAAATCGAAGAGGGGACAACTGTTGCTAATCTCGCTGCGACACTTGAATTGCAGCCTTCTGCATTGATTATGCAACTCATTAAATTAAAGGTGATGGCGAACATAAATCAACGGCTTGATTATGATACCCTTGTGATGCTTGGGGAACACTTAAATTTTGAAGCAGTCAAACCGCCAACACTTGAGGAAGTATTGTTAGTCGAGACACTAGATCCACCAGAACTTCTGCAACCTCGTGCGCCGGTTGTCACAATTATGGGGCACGTTGACCACGGCAAAACCTCTCTCTTGGACTCTATTCGTCAATCAAATATTAGTGAATCTGAGGCAGGGAATATTACACAACATATTGGTGCTTATCATGTGACCTTAGGCGGGGGAAATGTCGTTTTCTTAGATACGCCCGGACACGCAGCTTTTACCGCAATGCGCGCACGCGGCGCACAGGTAACCGATATCGTTGTTCTTATTGTTGCAGCTGACGATGGTGTCATGCCTCAGACTATTGAGGCAATTAACCACGCAAAAGCTGCTAAAGTCCCCATTGTCGTCGCGATTAACAAAATAGATGTACCTGGCGCGCGCCCAGATTATATCAAACAACAATTATCAGAACATGAACTCATTCCTGAAGACTGGGGTGGGCAAACAATTTGTGTTGAGACTTCCGCTGTAGACGGAACAGGTATTGACTTTTTGCTCGAGATGCTCCTTTTGGAAGCGGCACTCCTTGAACTTAAGGCAAACCCGAATAAGCCTGCACGCGGTGTTGTTATTGAAGCACAAGTAGATAAAGGGCGCGGGGCAGTTGCCACCGTTCTTGTGCAGTCCGGAACTTTGCGGGTTGGAGATGTCTTTGTCTCTGGCAGATATTCCGGAAGAGTTAGAGCAATGATGGATAATTTTGGGAGACGGATAAAAGAAGTCGGTCCCTCGTTCCCTGTTGAGGTACTCGGTTTTACCGGGGTCCCTGAAGCAGGCGACAAATTCTATGTCGTTGAGTTTGATAAAGATGCTCGCGCTATTAGTGAGGTTCGCCAAGATCTGTACCGTACCGAAAAGCTCGGCGCGAACAGCCATGTCAGTTTGGAAAACCTATTCCAACAGATTCAGGAAGGCGAAATTAAAGAATTAAATGTTGTTCTCAAAGGCGACGTGCAAGGTTCGGTACAAGCGGTTGCCTCATCTCTGCTCGAATTGAGTACCGACGAAGTTAAAATCAACATTATCCACCAGGCAGTTGGCGGTATTACTGAAACCGATATTTTGCTCGCCTCTGCATCTGATGCTATTGTCGTTGGTTTCAACGTTCATCCTACAACGGAAGCAGTGCAAGCCAAGGAAGCTGAAGGAATTGATGTTCGGACCTACAACATAATTTATAACCTCATTTCCTATATCCATTCGGCGATGGAAGGCTTGCTTGATCCTGAGGTGCGAGAAGTCGTTATTGGGCGGGCAGAGGTTCGCGAATTGTTTAGCGTACCCCGTCTCGGTTTAGTTGCTGGCAGCTATGTCAATTGGGGACGAATCTCTTACAACCAACCGCTTCGTATCCTTCGCGATAATCGCTTGGTTCACGAAGGAAAAGTCAATTCGCTGCGTCGGTTCAAGGATAATGTAAACGAAGTACAAGCGAACTATGAATGTGGCATAGGCATAGGGACATTTGACGACCTAAAGGTTGGGGATGTTCTTGAATGTTATGTCCATGAAAAAGTCGCGCGTTCGCTTTCCTAAACAACTGAGTTCGTAGAATAACTTATTTACCCAAACGGCGTGGTTGAAAACCGCACCTACTCTTACAATTAACTGACACCTTCATGCATATCGGTGTTTGTAAAATCCGGCTACGCATCCCCGATAGCCAATCGTTGAAGGCGAAACGCCGGGTTATCAAAAGTCTTGTCGCTAGACTCAAAAATCGTTTCAATATCGCTATCGCGGAAGTTGAAGCGTTAGATGCACATCAGTTTGCGGTATTAGCCGCTGTTTCTGTTTCCAACGATGTAGCGCATCTCAATAAGCTTATCTCGCATGTCATCACTTTTGTTGAGAAAAATGTAGACGCTGAGTTAGTAGATTACGAAACAGAATTTTTTTTCTGACGAAACTCGCAAGTCAAAGCTTGCTCTGAAAGATAGGGACAACATGGCAGATAGTAGAAGGCAAGATCGGGTGGGAGCCCTCATTCAACGAGAATTGAGTGAGATTATCCAACGTTCTGTCAAGGATCCGCGCGTCGCATTTTGTACTGTCACACAGGCAGAAGTGTCGCCGGACCTGAAGTATGCGGATGTTAAAGTGAGTGTTATCGGGGACGAGGCACAGAAAGATAAAACGCTTGCTGGTCTGAAAAGTGCAGCAGGGTTCCTCAGGCGAGAAATCGGGAACCGCCTCACGCTCCGATATTCCCCGGAACTCAGATTTGCTATTGATGAGTCCACTGACTACCTCTTTAAAATAGATGGACTCCTCAAATCTGTTACGTCAGAAGACGAGACATCCGAAAACCACACAGTGGACCTTTCATGAATACCTTACAGATAGCAGATATGCAGAACTGCGGTGCACTCCTTACCCTATTCAATCGGTACCACAACTTTGCACTCTCAACTCACATTAACCCGGATGGAGACGCAATCGGTTCCGAGTTAGGTCTCTACCTCTTTCTCACGAGGCTCGGAAAATCCGTTAAAATATTTAATACAGATGCTGTACCGGGCAACTATAAATTTCTGCCTTGCTGGGAGAGCATTGACGGTATACATGCTCTCAGTACATATCGTCCGGAGGTGCTAATTGTATTAGACGCAAGCACACTCGAACGAATTGGAAAAACGCTTTCCAAAACCTTGATACCGACACACAAACTCGTTAACATTGACCATCACGCCACCGCGGAGGCGTTCGGGGACATCAACCTCATTATGCCTTCAGCTTCTTCTACCTCAGAGATTGTTTATAAACTCATTAAGTATCACCAGACACCCATAGATAAATCGTGTGCGCTCTGTCTTTATACAGGACTCATGTTTGATACCGGTTGTTTTCGCTACAGCAATACGACTGCTGAAACACATCGGATCGCTGCAGAATTAATTGAGGTAGGGGAATTTGCACCAGATGAAGTCTACCGGAACGTTTATGAGCAACTTCCTGTCGCTAAAATTCGCCTTTCAAGTGAAGTTCTCCGCACCTTGCAGGTGACCGATGATGGAAAGATCGCGTCAGTGTATGCTACACAAGGGATGTTCCGAAAAACAGGAACGACTCCTGACGCGGTAGAAGGCATCGTGAATCAGATTCAAGCAATAGCGGGGGTTGAAGTGGCACTCTGTGTATCTGAGATGACCGATCGAAGCGCAAAAGTGAGCCTGCGGAGCCAAGGACACGTTGATGTAAGTCAACTTGCTGCTGAATTTGAAGGGGGCGGACACGCCCGGGCCTCAGGTTGCAGGGTTGTCATGCCTTACCTTTCTGCTATTAATACGCTTGTTCAAACTGCACAACGCTACATTGATCAGAGCTCTTCGGAACATGGTGATTGCCAGAAGGATTGAGCAACGTGGGAAACGCTAGTAATAGGAGCAATCTGCAAGTCGTTCCCACGACTTGTAGGTTGGATGATATAGTCGGATTCGACAGAGGCGCAGCTGTTACTTTTGGCGTGTTTGATGGGATTCATATTGGGCACCAAGCGGTTATCAGTAACCTTCTTGAACGCGCTGCACAACATAACTTGATGAGTGTCTTGGTCGGTTTTTATCCGCATCCCCTCGCGTTTCTCGCGCCAGAACGCTGTCCACCTTTTCTGACACCTCTCTCCAAACGCGTCGAAATTCTTCAGCAGCTTGGTATTGATAAAATCGTCATGCTCAGTTTTGATGCACAAATAGCAGCGATGTCTCCGAAATCGTTTGTGGAGCAGGTGCTCTTGGAAAAATGCCGAGCCAGACATGTTGTCGTTGGATATGCTTGTCAGTTCGGGAAGGACCGTGCTGGCAATGCGCAACGATTAGCGGAACTCAGTGAAGTTTATCCGTTTGATGTCACCATTGTGCCGCCGACAGAGATAAATGGGGCACCCGTCCATAGTACCCGAATTCGCGAAGCACTCGCGCACGGTGACCTTCATTGCGGTTCACAACTACTGGGACGACCCTATTCCTTGCTTGGTCATGTTGTTCACGGTGATGGCCGCGGCAAGGAGATTGGTTTTCCAACTGCCAATATAGATATACAGAATCAAGTCTGTCCTCCCAATGGCGTTTACGCCATCCGGGCAAAATTAGAGGAACGATGGTTGGACGGGGTATTGAACATCGGTGTGCGCCCTACATTTAACGGCACAACTGTTCGGGTAGAATGTCACTTCTTTGATTTTGATGAAATGATCTACGGCAGACCTGTAGAAATATTTTTGGTAGAAAAAATTAGGAGTGAGCGAAAATTTCCGAATCCTGAGATGCTCGTTCGACAAATACAACGCGACATTACTGATGCAGCGAAGATTCTTGCCAAGTCTACCCATGTACATAGAGGTGCCAATTAAATGCGGAGACTCCTTGGAAATATGAGTTTAATTTGAATTTTCGACTAATTTGTGGTATTATATACATGTCAAATTAAATAAAGATAGGAGCGATTTCCCGAAGGCAACTTAGTGTTTGATTTTATGTTGTATCGGACAGGCAGTACTGTCTCATAATGTTCTCTTTATGAGATGGTTTTCGGTGAAGTTTGCGAATCCCCAAAACTTGTTATACGGAGGTGAACGCAATTGGCAATTAGTGCAGCAGAGAAGAAAGAACTTATTCAAAAGTACCAGATACACCAACAGGACACTGGTTCTCCAGAGGCACAAGTCTCAATTTTGACTGCGCGTATTCGACAGTTGACTGAGCATTTTCAGACACACCGGAAGGATCATCATTCGCGCCTTGGACTTTTCCGCTTAGTTGGTAAACAGCACCGCTTGTTGCGGTATCTTTATAAGAAGGACGTTACGCGCTATTACCGTTTAATTAATGAACTCGGAATTCGTGACACTATCGGATTGAAGAAAAATTAGATTATTATGCGTGCTAAACGCGTTTATATATTGGCACAGGTGGAAACAGAGTGAGTGCTATCTTGTAGTAATAAGTGTCGAGTAAGTCTCGTTGGCGCGACACTATCTAACACTTAAAAACTGTAGTTAGCATCGTCAAGTTGGTAATATGTTTCTTGAGTAAGGACCGTTCTCGAACTATATCTTTACTGTCCCTACTTGGTAGCACGACGAAAAAATTGGAAATACAGGAGTAGTATATAGAATGAAAGTTGAAATGCAACTTGGGAGCGAGAAGTTATCAATTGAAACCGGAAAAGTTGCGAAACAGGCAGATGGTGCTGTCTGGGTACAATACGGTGGAACGGTTGTCTTGGTCACAGTGGTAGCCGATGATAGTGAGCATAACCTCGATTTCTTTCCCTTAACAGTAGATTACCGTGAGAGGGCTTACGCCGGTGGACGTATACCGACAGTTTATGGTAGACGCGAGCCACGTCCGGGAACCTCAGAACAGTTGGTGGCTCGATTAATAGACCACTGCATCCGACCCCTTTTTCCAAAGGACTTTAATGCTGAGGTGCAAGTTTTATGTAACGTGTTTTCATCGGATGGTGTTCATCCTGCGGATGTGCCCGCACTTATTGGGACTTCTGCCGCATTATCTATTTCCGATATACCCTTTAATGGGCCTGTCGCCGCAGTCACCGTCGGAAAAGCCGAAGACCAATTAATAATTAATCCAACTTATGAACAATTGCATGCCTCCGATATGGAGTTATTCGTCAGTGGAAAGATGGACGCGGTCATGTCTGTTGAAGGCGGTGGAAGTGAAATTCCTGAAGATGAAGTCATTGACACAATTATCACCGCACACGACCAGATAAAAGAGGTCATTAAACTCCAAGAGGGATTGGCAGCAGGATGCAGTAATACGAAACGGGACTATGCCTCCAAAAGTGTTGAATCAGGTCTTAATGACCGGGTTCGCAGTCTCGCAACATCACGCATTCGAGAATCTATCGGGATGGTTGACAAGAAATCTCGTGAAGATTATCTGGAACAGGTGCAGGAAGATGTGCTGTCAGAAATTTTTGAGGTGATGCCAGAAGATAGTGATCCGAATGCAGCGAAAGATGCCATCTCTGTCTTGAGTGAGATCGAAAAAGAAGAGATGCGACATGCGATTCTTACCCAAGGCAAACGCGTTGATGGACGTGGTCTAACCGACATTCGCTCTATTTCAGGGGAAGTGGCACTGCTGCCACATACGCACGGCTCCGCGCTCTTTACGAGAGGACAGACACAAGCATTGTGTGTAACGACACTCGGCACCTCTGGCGATGAAGATGTCCAACGTGGGCTTGATGGCGAAGCAAGAAGTGCCTTCTATCTACACTATAATTTCCCACCATTCAGCACCGGTGAAGTCAAGAGGATGATGGGGCCTGGGCGCCGAGAGGTCGGGC
>JAKZUG010000280.1:0-5694 GCA_047516705.1 Candidatus Poribacteria bacterium
GTGTAACGGCTGCCTACGTGTGATTAAAGGTTCGCATCTGAATCGACATCCGCTGCATGACATACTGCCCAGTGCCCACGGAGAAGCACTGCAACGCGTGGATGATACCGACCATCCTGCATATCAGCATTTCCCTGATGAGGTCGACATACCGGTGAAAGCAGGAGACCTCGTTATCGGTGACTCTCGGCTGCTGCACGCTTCACACGGTAATCAATCAGATGAACGCCGGACTGTGATTACACTCTGGTATCATCCATTTTTTGCGTTGTTGCCAGAAGAAATGCAGGCACATATCGGCAGACTCCGACAAAGTCTCGCTTGGTCGGACGCGGACTGGGAACGAATCGCCGAACTTGCCCCAGTCTGTGAAAGCAATATTGAACCCTTAAAATGGAATCGAAATCCGGGACCCAAACTGAAATAGCCAAATTCCGATGTGGCAAGATTTAATTTGAAAGAGATTGTTCTTCATGATACACTATACAGCAAGAAATTTTCGGTTCGGGTGAGACTCATTTTTCAGTAATAGCCAGTGGATAATTTGCTGGCTTTGGCTTTGAAAATAATGAAGGAGGCAATAAAAGATGAAAACCACAGTCACAAGGTTAAAACTATTATGTGTCAGTTTAATGGTTATGAGCCTGATGTTTGTAGGTATCAGCTCTGCTAAAATTGACTTTGGAGATTGCGTCGGAATGTGGCTCTTTGATGAGGGGAATGGTAATAAAGCCGAAGACTCCTCTGGAACAGGCAATGACGGCACGATTGAAGGTGGCGCAAAATGGGTTAATGGCAAGTTTGGCAAGGGTTTGAGTCTTGACGGTTCGGATGATTACGTCGAAATTGCGCACGATGATTCTTTAAACGTTGGCGGTGAACATACGATTGCCCTTTGGTTTAAATTAGATAAGCCTCCCGCTGCTGGCATAGCTGTTGTGACCAAAGATGATTGGGCGCCTGGATTTTGGTGGGATGGGGCTATAATCCGACATCACACGCATGACCCAGGGGCCACGCTTCACTATATAGATGCACCTTGGAGTCCAGATACAGATTGGCATCATGTTGCCGCTACCTGGGATGGTGAAGAGTTTGAAATATATCTGGACGCTGATTCGATTGGTTCTGGTGTAACTGGACCAAACTTAGGAAGGAACCCGTTAACCGACAAACCCCTTTTCTTAGTTATCTATTTAGCCACTGGACAACATGGTCAGTGGGGTGCGTTTTTCGGTGGAATCATTGACGACGTTGCCATCTTCAATACGGCGTTGGCCGATGATGATATTGAAACCCTCATGAATGACGGATTAAAAACAGCAGCTGATATTGAACCTTCAGGTAAGCTCGCAACGACCTGGGCTGCCATTAAAGCCGATTGACCTACTCCGAAACCCAACGATTGCATTGGTTGGCAATTTTCCGATGTTTGGGGCAAGCTTGCGCCTTGCCCTCGCTCGGATGGGCAGGAAGGGCAGGCGGGTAACCCCGGGCAACAACCGAGCAGGAGATCACTTGTTTAGCGGCAGACGGCTTTTTGAAATCCGTCTCTATATTGCTGGTGACAAGACTGAGTGTGGCTCAATACTGGTCCCCTCAGTCTTGTCGAAGGTATCACTAAACAGGAGGAGTTTTTTTATGTCACAAAACCCGATTTTTCATGCCTATACGTTTGGTAAACAGGAACGGGAAAAGCTAGATCGGGATGGACATTTTGTTTTGCCCAGCGTGCTTACACCCGATGCCCAGGAAAACCTGACAAACTCGCTGTCGCGTATTCATGAACTCTCACGCACTCCGACAGAAGGGCATGAGCCGAACCGGTTTTCTGCTGAATACGACAGTTATCTCGAAAGTCTGATAGCACATCCACAGATGCTTGAACTTGCACGAAAGGTGTTGGGTGATAATATCCGATACGATCATTGTGTGAGTCTGAACAGACCCGGCGGCAACGGCGGCATTGGGTGGCATAGCCACGGATACTCCGATGACGATCCGAGTTTGGGTTTTGTCCGTATCTTCTTCTATGTTAACGGCTTTGAACCGGACGATGGCGGTTTAAAAGCAGTCCCTGGAAGTAACCTGTATCGGGATGCAAAAATCCATGGACGAACAGATGAAGTACTGCGAGAAGAGTGGTTGGCGGGAAAAACGCACCCAGAGACAGGTCAACCATTAGAGATTGAGGCGTTATCTGCACCTCCGGGCACAGTCGCGCTGATGTGGACGCATGCAGCACATGCAGTCAGTGCAAGGAAACCCGATAGCGATACCCGTTGGACGGTGGTTTACGCCTATCGGAATCCCGGTAAACCGTCCGGTGCCCGTTGGATTACACCCGAATTTGAAGGAAAACCGATCTCTGGTGCTGAAGGCTTGATGTCCCTTTATTAAGGTAGGCGCGACGAATTAGGCGAAATACCAAACGCGTATTCTGCACGCACATTTGATGTTGATTTGGAGGTTACTAACCTCGCGGGTGCAAAGTGTCCGAGTAATTCTAAAGTCTACCATAAAAGTGTAAACTTAGGAGTTTTATGCCACAAAACCCAATCTTTCATGATTACACCTTCGGAGATCAAGAACGGAAAGAATTAGATCATGTTGGTCATTTTGTGCTTCCCGGACTTTTGGCTACTGATGCTCAGCAACAATTGACAGAATCCTTGGCTCGGATTGAATCGCTCATATCTGGCTGCAAAAAAGGGTATGAACCGAACAGATTTGCAGCTGAATATGATAGTTATCTCGAAAGTTTGATCCCGCATCCGCAAATGCTTAAACTCGTCCGTCAAGTGCTTGGTGAAGAAATCCGATACGACCACTGCGTGAGTCTCAATCGCCTCGGTGGCAATGGTGGTATCGGCTGGCATAGCCACGGATACTCTGAAGACGATCCCCACTACGGTTTCGTCCGTATCTTCTTTTATGTCAACGGATTTGAGGCAGATGACGGTGGTTTGAGGACAGTTCCTGGAAGCCATCTATACCGCGATCCCAAAATTCAGGGGGCAACAGATGAAGCATTACGAGAAGGTTGGTTGGCAGGAAAAACTCATCCTGAGAACGGTGAACCGTTAGAAATCGAGGCATTATCGGTGCCGCCAGGAACAGTCGTATTGATGTGGACGCATGCTGCACATGCAGTAACCCCAAGAAAACAAGATAGTGACACCAGATGGACAGTCGTTTACGGATATCGTAATCCCGGTAAAGATGCTGGTCCCCGCTGGATTACACCCGAATTTGAGCGAAAGCATATCCCTGGTGCAGAAGGGTTGATGTCTCATTATTAAAGTAGTAGAAACACTCCGTCGTGCCGTTCACCGAAATAGTATAGGTACGCTGTATGCCGTAACCGAAAGCAGCCATGCCACAAAATAAACCGCATATTCTCTTCCTCATCAACGACGAACACCGTCCCGATGTCCTGCCAATTGAAGGGGACACGGCTATCCGCACGCCGACACTCTCTCGGTTTATGGACGAAGGCATCTACTTCCGTAACGCCTATACACCTTCGCCGGTCTGTGTGCCTGCACGGCAAAGCTTCCTTTCAGGACTCTATCCACGCAACTGTGGCTGCCTCAACTTCGGTGATCCGATGCCGACAGAAGTCCGAACGATTCCAGGGCAGTTGGGGAATTACGGATACTACACCTGCTGCGCAGGAAAAATGCACTTCGTCGGGACTGATGTGATGCACGGTTGGCAGGAACGGGTCGGACGCGATATTATCGGTGCTAACGGCTACCCGTATCCTTCTGTTAAGGATGAACACTACGCACAGATCGCCAGAGAACCCGGGACCGGCATGAAGCAGAACAAGGTGATTCAGGAGGTTCGCGATGCACAACCCGGAATAGGACATTGGATGCTCCACGACCAATACAATGTAGACGGTGCGCTGCTGTTCCTTGAGGAGTATTTTGTCAACGCCTCTTACGATCGTCCGAAGTCGAATCCGCTCTGTATGGCGGTAAGTCTCATAGCACCACATTATCCGTATCAGTTTCCACTCGATCTGTTCAATTATTATATGCAGCGGGTAGAACCGATTGTTGAAGAGCCTAACGAACAATTTGGATATGACGATTTTTTCAGGGTCCGGGTCGGTCAAGATGTTACCTACCGTCAGGCGCACCGAGCGACCGCGGCGTACTACGGGATGATTGAGTGGATGGATGCGCAGTTCAACCGAGTCATTGAGAAACTGGAACATTTGAACGTTTTGGATGATTTCATCATCGTCTTCCTCTCTGACCACGGTGAGATGCTTGGCACGAAAGGACTTTGGGAAAAACAAAGCTACTTCGAGGCTTCGGCACGCGTGCCGCTTTCTATCTGGTATCCGAAGCGGTTTGGACGAGAACCGAAAATCGTTGAGCAGAACGTCTCGTTAGTTGATCTGTTTCCGACTGTGTGCGAGTTAGCAGAGATTTCCGCACCTGATGAGCTTGACGGGAATTCTCTTGTACCGCTCATTGAAGGGAATGCGACGGAGTGGCATGATACCGTTTATAGCGAACTCTGGCGTGCCCAGAACGGACCCTCTGTGATGGTGAAAGAGGGCAGTTTGAAGTATTTCCGATTTGACAACGACAAGGGGTGGCCCGAGCAACTCTTTGATCTCTCCAAAGACCCAGATGAACGAAACAACCTGATTGACATGCCTGCCTATGCCGAAGCACTCTCAAGGTTGCGAGCGAAAGCCGCTGCACTGCCTGAGCCGCGACGCAAAGATGAGAACAACAGGTTCATTGACCCACACCACCCGATCACCTTATCGAATTAGAGTAGCACTCCGCAAATTTAGATTCTCCTATCTAAAAGATTTGGGCTCATGTAAAAAGTATGTGCGATTGTTTTTGATAAACGCAATGGCCACGCGGGTTTAAATTTCTGATTAGCACTCATTCTTTACATGAGCCAAGATTTGTTATCTGATAAAAGTCATCATTTTTCCGCTATAGGCATCTTTGATACGTTGCGCGTGGTTCAAAAGCAGATCCAATTCTTGTATCTCTTGATAGGAGAAATATCCATATTCGGTTGTTTCGCAACTCAGCCGGAGCTCACCACCCACGATTTCCGCTTCAAAGCATAAAGCCACTAATTGGAATTTGTTACCATCTTGATACACAATCAATTCATGTGGGGTTGTGTAAACACCGATTAAGCGTTTGATTATAACTTGCAAACCCGTCTCTTCTTCGACTTCTCGGATACACGCCTCACTTGCGCTTTCGCCTGGTTCCATCCCTCCACTCGGTAAACACCATTGGTTATTATCTTCGCGTCTCGTTAACAGAATTTTTTCCCGATCCTTATCAAAAATAACCGCCGAACACCCGACACGAATTGTACCATTTTGTCCAACACGATGTCCTGTAACGATTTTAGCCATTTCCATTTCTCCATCTGTCTTACAATATTCTAAACTTTGGACAATTTTTGAGAATCCTTAGGTGATAAACTCGATTGAGAAATACCTTAGGCATCTGTCGAAACTCAACATCTTTTTTATACACATGTCGCCCCTCTGGAGAACCTATCATCGGGGCCGGATAGCGTTTCTATAAACATTCCGCCCCGCTGGGGCTGCGCTTTGTGTTTTGAAATGCCTTTTTCTATGAGTTGGGTCAAGGCAACAAAAACGCGTAATATTAGACAGGTTTTCGGTGAAAG
>JAKZUG010000281.1:0-7227 GCA_047516705.1 Candidatus Poribacteria bacterium
CATGTTTTTATAGTCCGGGAGCACGTCCTCAAATGATTCAATAGCGGACTCAAGGAATACCGCGGTCACTTCAAAATCACTTGGCACCGCGGGCAATAGTTGCTCGGAACCGTCTGGGCTAATCGTCGCTGCACGTTCGCCTTCGGGATCTATACCGCACGATGGACAATCCAGGTCCCAACAGTGATGTTCCTTTTCGCGATTTTGTATCGTATAGCGACCGATGCTGCGAGCCCCAGATGAATGCTTGTCTTTCTCGGCTTTGTACGTGTTGACGGCATTCTCATAAGTCTCGTCGTCGATGCCCTCCATATCGCGTAGCTCTTTGAGATTCTTGAGGTTCTCAATCTTGACACCCTCTGCTTCCTCAAGTGCCTTGACATCCTCGGGATCCGGTGTGTTCTTGAAATAGAACATCACTTCACCTTGAACACCCTCCGCTCTCAGCACATAACCGAGTTCGGTTGAGAGTGTGCCTGCCACTGTTGACTGGATGCTGGATATATCGATCCGGTAGTCTTTGCGCTGTTCCCGGGCATGTGTCTCAGCGACGTTCTCATTGGAGTGTTGTTTTATCGGAGTGCTACCGGTAGCGCGCCCCACACGCCGATCATATAACCGCATCAGCCCGTCAACGAGTCCGAAGAAGGAGCTCTGCATCTGTCCACCGGTGGGCATATTCACTTTCACGATGTCCAAATGCCCGTACCCTTCGTTAGGCTTCAGATTCGAGTACATCTGATTGACACCGTTGATGAAGTCCCGGATAAACTCGTCTTCTGCGTCTACATCACCGATGACCTCTGCCGGCATGAAGTCTTTGAGTTTCTCGCTATTAATCTCAAAATCAGCACGTGCCCAGCCTTGTGATTCTAAGACCCGCCGAAAATCGTTCATGACACCGAGCATTCGTACGACATCCAAGGGTGCGGATTCCATCATCGATTTGCCGAACGGTTCATTCGGTCCGGTGTTGAACGGCACATACATGACCGTCGGATCCTCTTGTAGCGATACCCATTTCCCGTTCTGCCACTGCCCAAGCTCCCAGTTATTGCCGTTCCGTACAAACCGCGCCACATACGGATCCATCACTGCGATGTCTACCGCCATGTCCGCGGACTCGTTCAGCTCGAGCTCAATAAATGCTGCACCGCCTTTGTAGATACCGGCGAAAATCCGATCCCAAATGACATCGCAATCGTGGTGTTTCGTCTCCAGCCGTGCGATGAAATCGTCAATGATAGGCGTAGCAGATACCGGATCAACTTCGTAGTACCAGCTCTCGTTCGCGTTCCGCAGGAAATCTTTGTACGCCTTGTTCACTTCCGGGCTGATACTCGTCACGACTTTCATGAACTGGTCGACCGGCAGGTGCAGCAGCTCTTCTTCTGTCCAGTTCTTCAGCTGCCAGACACTCCGCGACCGTTCGGGTGGCGCGACGTGATACATCGTGTGCGTCCGGTGCGGATCCTGCATCGAAACCCGACCACCGCCGAGTGCCCGTGTGTTTCTCGACCGTTCACTCGCATCTGGACTTCTACCGAAGATTCGCTGGTTCAAGCGTTGAAGTGTGTCTCGTATCATCTATCTCCGCATGGTGACGCTGCCGTGAACGACGCGCCCGCTTCCGATGCCTCGTGGTGTTTTCAGTGTTAGCAAAAGGTAACCCGTGCCATCGACACCGTGATTATCGCCAACCGTATCCTGATCGTCTTTATTCGTGCCTTTCAACTTCTCGCTGTAACCGAGACTCAACAATTCGTCTGTGATCTCGACAGGACGGTAGTCGTCTTTCAGGTCTTCGTCTGGCGGATGTACCAACCGGTCCCTGAGAAAAAAGATTGACGGCTCACCGCTGGGATCCACTTTCAGTCGTCCTTTGAGTGCGTCTATCTGTGCGATTCTGTCTTTTTTCGGTTCCTTGACCCGGAAGCCGACACGTTTGAGCTGCTCCACACCGTCTTGGTCTTCACTGTCTACCGCGGCATACTGTATCCGATCTTCTCTATCGCAATTGTCCTGTATCAGCTGTATCAAGTCCGGTTTGATGATCCCTGTCTTATAGATTTCCTTGTAGGCATAGAGCCTGTCGTCAGGCGATCGCGCCCACCAGATGACGCTTGCGGGGTTGCGGTACCCCCAGTCCACACTCAGATACCGTTTCCAGTTCGGCATAATCGTTGCGTCTACGATATGCGTTTCCGGCTCAAACTTATCAAAAACTAAACCTTCACCTGATTCCCACAGGCCGAGGAAGCCGCGCTTGAATCGTAAGCCCTCAAGGTTCCTGAGTTTCTCGACACGCCGTAACCCGCTCGGCGAGAACATATCAATGATGGTATCGAGAAGCTTCGGATCGGGTTCGTTCTCAAACGCACGTTTGAACGCTATGAGTCGATCTGACTTCTGATCTCTGAGAATCTCAGGATTGTCGAGAAACGACATCCTGAAATAGTCAAGTTTTTTATCCTTCGCCTGCTGACGGATCCAGTGGTTCGGGACAGACGGGTTACAATCGCCGACAAGTGTAGCAATCGGCATTGTGCCTGCACGTTCGGAAACCCGCGCTGTTAACTCGTCCCATACTGGAAAAGGTACAAGTTCGGCTTGGTTGACGAACCCGGCATCAAAGAAATCGGATAACAGGTTTTGCGGTTTATCCAAGCCGTTCATGTAAATCCGCGTGCCGTTTTTATACTCAAAGAACTCCGGACGCTCGCCGCCAAAACGTGTTACTTCAAACTCACTTGCATTCGGATCGTCACGACTCGGTGGCTTGTAGCCCAGAAATTTCTCGTAGCTCGGAATGATGTTCCGGTAGACACGGTTCAGGCTCCGATGCACAAACGTCATCCGAGAGCCGCCATACCGCAGTGCCAGCCAGTGCATGTAACCCACTGAACTAAATGTTTTGCCGGCATCGTAAGTGCCACCCACAATCTTAACACTCGCTTCTGATGCGAACAAATCCCACATCTGCCCGTAAGGGCGAAAATGGTGGGGCGACCATCCGATGACTCGCTGCTTATGCATCGATTAGACCGTATGCTTTTCCTTTTCCGATTCCGGTAGATTGTCCCATAGCTCCTTCAAATCCGTATGGAAATGACCGACCTCGTTAACCGTAGCTTCCAAAGGTGCGTCTTTGAGGGCTTCCTGCTTTTTCGCTTCGGTTTTCAACTTCGCGTCCTCTTGCGCTTGACGGGTGTTTGTGTCGTAGCCGACATGCACAAGTGACCAGCGTTTCATCAACTTATCGGCGATCATGGTTAACCATTTGAAATTCTCGATAAATGCGAGCTGCTGTTCAAAATCTGTATGGCTGCCAACATTTTTCACGACCCAGTCCTTGTACCTATCCAACACATCATCATAGAGATTGAGCAGCTTACTGATTGTTTCCTCATTGTCCTCCGCTGAACGCAGTACCTTGGAAATCTGTTTGAGTGTGTCATCGGGGCGTGTTTGTGTGGATGTGGATGCGAGGACATAAAGACTTTTCTCCAGCATATCGATTTTGCCGCGTTTTTTTAGCTTCTGAAGCCGTCCCTTCAAAGTGCTTTCGTTTACTTCTGGCAGATTCGCAATGATTTGATCCGAATGCATCTCGCCATGCTTCTCAAGTAATTTGAGGATTTTCTCGTCATTCTGGTTTGCCATTTTTTGACCTTCAAACGCGTTTCGGATATGCCTTCGTCTATTTCAAACGCGTTTTAGGCAGGTTTCAAACGCGTTTGAAATAGGTTTCAAACAGGATATACAGTATTTGAATTTCGCAGTGTATCCCTCCGTCAATTGACGATGCCACTTTGCTATCATTTATTATAATGTGAGGGCGTAGCGTTCCGAAGTGGAATTCGGCGGGAAAACAATAGATACACAATAGATAAGCAATAGGTTTGAAAAAATCCCCTACTTATGCTATAATTAGATACATATATACATAGTGTAATCATTGTGTAATCATTCGCGACAGGAGATGAAATTGACAATCAGACTGCAACCCGCCACGTTTTCTATCACCCAGCACCAGATCAAATGGCTGAAAGATTTGAGCGAAAAAACAGGTTTAAATCAGGTTGAGATCGTCCGGCGTGCCCTGGACGCGTATGCTGAAGCGGAGGAAGCGAAGGAGCAACGCCGATTTTTCTCACCGCAACAACGCAAAGATATTAGAGAAATCGCTCTTTTGAAAGGTATCTCAGAGATAGAAGTCATCCGATCCGCAATCGACAGAGAACTCCGATTTATGGCGAAATTGAAGCGAAATAAAACGTAAAATTAATGGGGGAAATACTATGCAAGACAGAATGAACGTCCCACAGGAATATGAGCCCGTCTTACCGGGGAAAGTGGAAGCACACATCGCGAAGAAGAAGGCAGCCGCAGCATCAGAGGGACAGACAATTTGGTATCAGTGCGTTGATCTGCCCAACTTCTGGACGAAAGACGGACACAAAAGCTATAAGCAGGAGGGTGTGTCCGCAGTGGATGCAGTCCTAACGGATCCCGAAAACGAAGGTGCGCTGATGGTTACCTTCCAAGACAACCGACTCTTTACAATCAAGAACGGTACAATGCTGCCGACGCAAGCAAAATGAAAGTCTCAATTAACTGCCCTATCCACGGCGAGGTTCCATTTGACGCAACTCCCGATTTTTTCACAGGTGAAGCGGTCACGCTCTATTGCCCACGCTGCGAAGGGAAGGGTTCACTGCTGAGCCAAACCGCAAACGCTGTCGGCAGAGTCATCGGGCAACTACAGGTCACCCATCAGAAGATTTTTCGATTACAGGTGGATCGGTTTGATGTCCGGGATCTAACACCCGCAGAATTCCGGGAACTCAAATGTGCCTGCGCCAATCACCTCAGCGAACTGCTGCCCGACTTAGCGAAGGAATCCGTAGATGATTGATGTCCTGATTTTTGTCGGTATAGTTCTTATCGCGGTAATCCCACCGCTGCTATCCCGCAAGACCGATAACAGAAACTGGCTGGAGTTGAAGGAAAACGCAGAAGAATGTCTGTCTCGCTACAGTGGTGATGGTGATGATTATGTGAGGGTTGAGTGGCTTGTCACTGAATTTGGATTTATGTGTGAAGAAATTGCCAAATGCACCTATCTTTGGGACGCAAAGAGAGGTCAATTTTACGCGAACCACGCTACCGAGATCACGAGAGATCTTGCTAAGTTAGGTTTCTTTGAGAAAACACAAGAGGTAACCGAATGACTACCATTATTGTTATCATAGGCACTTTTGCTGCTATAGCCGGTACCGGCGTTGCGCTTTGGTCTATCATAACTACAAGGAAAAGGAGATAACAGAGATGACACATACTGATTCTAAGTCAAACGCTTTTGACGATCTTGGCAAGGTACTTTTCTTAGCGATGGATGACATCTTACGTGAGCATGACCTGCCACCTATAAATAGCAGAGCCAAAAATTGGGAAGATCTCACCCCTAAAAGACGAGAGTTTTTTAGGAATACGGCTAAAAGGCATTTTGCCAAAATGTGGATCGGCAAACCGGGCGTACTTAAGATTAACGGCCGAGACGTGGACGTGAAGGAAGTAGCAGATTGGCAAGAAGAACTACAAAAACAAGGACAATCATGAACGACTTACGCGCACAACTCCCGGAATGCCCGCTGGAATACGAAGTGCCGCCCATCCCGGGCACACACACCGCACTCGTTATCGCGATCAACGCTGCCGACATCGATTGGCAGGAGAAGATGCTACCCTGGACCCTCGCCAGTCTTATCAATAACACCGACATCGTGATGAAAGGTGTCCATCTGAAAATTACAAGTGATACTGGTGCAACAGACGAGCGCGTCCGAGAAGCACTTAAACGTTTTGATTTACCATCCCATACATGCATCATTACATGTGGTCGACCGGCGATTCCGTTCTTGCGCGCGAAAGAATACGGATACGATTCCGTATGCATGTTCGACATCAACTATTGGGCATTCCGTGGACAAAGCAACGCCGAGAATTCCGACATCAAACTCCCGCTCGGACACGTTTTGAAAAACAATTGGGGTTGGAGTGTGGCTGACTATAGTATCCATCCTATGAACGACATCCTCCAGAAAGACACTTGGGTTCGGATGTCGAAACCGCTCCATCTTACCGCTCCGGATTCTCCTGTAGAACGTAGAAAGTTAGAGAACCACCTCATGGAAGCCGGCGAACGCGCACGCTGGCTACATGATGCTAACACAGCTGTCTATGGCGAGGACTATAAAGACCAAAACAAGAACGTTGCCGCTTACTTTTTCAACGAAACCGAACCGAACTGGCACCTTGACGCATCGATCTTGCAATATCGCAAAACGCACCTCACATACGAGATGTTTAATTGGATCCTCAAGTACCAACACCTCGGCACCGAAGCCCTCATCGCGCTCTGGCTGCTAAAGACAGGACAACACGCCTACAACTTCAGAGATTCCCTCATCATCGAGGACAGAGCCTATTTCAATGCGGAATATCCGCGTCTCTTTGATATGAGATACGCAGTTGTGGACGCGTTTCGAGATGGTCTGAAGCAACTCATGGGCGCACAGCTCGGCATGAAAATCTAATGGGTACCCAACTTAGGCTTGTCCAAAACCCGAACATCCCCGAATTCCAAAAAGTCTTGGATTCCTTCTTTGTTCCCCACAAAACGCTTGAATGGAACGACTGGCAAGAACCATGCGAGTCTGAAGGCGAAACACAGATCCATTCATGTTCAAGTCAACCGTTTCCTGTCCGAAATTTCAAATGGACCGTCATTATCCTTGTTTACGAAGTTTAACAACTGATAACTGATAACCATTTTCTCAAACCTATTGCTTATCTATTGTGTATCTATTGTTTTCCCGCCTAATTCCACTTCTGAACGCTGCCCTCTCCACATTATAATTGACTAAAACCCACTGGAGAGGTCCATGGCAAAGTGCATTCTGAAATCAACACAAGCTGTAACGCCTGTTGCCGACATCCTCGGTAAAGACTGGTATGGCAAATACCAACTGCTCTGCTCGGTTTACGCCTCGGATCCCGTCAAACTGCAAGTCCGTCCACCCGGCGGCTCGTGGATGAACGCGAAATTCGGGGGCAAGGACATTGAACTCACCGCGGCAGGCGATACCATCGATGTCACGCTCACGAAGGGCTACGATGACCAGGTCGTCACCGAGAACCCTGGGGCTGAGGGCTGGATCGATT
>JAKZUG010000282.1:0-7151 GCA_047516705.1 Candidatus Poribacteria bacterium
CGTCGCGTCACTAAGGGTTGATGTGAAATGATGAACATTTCCTTTTTAGAGGTGTCCGATGAAAAACGACGACGTTCAGCTTATCCAACGTGTCCTTGATGGCGATGATACTGCGTTCTCCGCGCTTGTGAGAAAATATCAGAGATCCGTTCATGCGCTAGCGTGGCGGAAGATCGGTGATTTCCATATCGCTGAGGATATTACACAGGATACGTTCCTGAAAGCCTATCAGAGACTCTCTACGCTGAAGGAACCGCAGTCCTTTGCGAGTTGGCTTTATGTCATAACCGCAAACCACTGCAAGGCGTGGCTCCGGAAAAAGCGGACGTGGATGCAGTCGTTGGAAGACACAAGCAGCACACAATTGGAAAAAGCGACCTATTCTGGACATATCATCGAGGAGAACGAGCAGATGATAGAGGAGACACAACGCGAAGTCGTCAAGAAACTGCTTGCGAAGTTACAAGAAAGTGACCGGACAGTCATCACGCTCTACTACCTCGGGGGAATGACATACGAAGAGATTAGTAATTTTTTAGGTGTATCGGTAGGCGCGATTAAGAGTCGACTCCACCGAGCACGGCAGCGCTTAAAGAAGGAGGAACCGATGATTCGAGAGGCTTTAGACAATTTCCAAATTACGCCGAATCTTACTGAGAATATTATGCGAGAGATCTCGCGTCTGAAACCGGTTACCCCGTCAGGCGGTAAACCGTTGGTGCCGTGGGGAACCATAGGTGTTTCCACATTAGCAGTCGTCCTTTTGATGTTAGGTGTCAGCACGGAGTACTTATCGCGTTTCCAAAAACCCTACAGTTTCGATGCGACTTCGGAGATGACGATTGATATTATTGAAACCCCAGTTGTGTTAAATCTTGAATCCAAACCTGATGTTCGGACGCAACTCGGAAATGCTGCCGCACCCAGTAAAAACGATGGTGCCGGTCAGCAACCTGATGAAGTTTTATTTGCTGCCGCGCAGACAGAAGGAGAGGATGTTTCTGTTCCCAAACAACAGTGGGTCCAGGGCAACGCACCCGGAGGTGCATCGCTAAGGACGCTATTCCCTACGCCTGAAGGAGAAATCTACATCGTTGATGGTGGGGGCAGAATCTATAAATCATCTATTAAGACAACGGAGTGGCAACAAGTCAACGACATTAGTTTACTGAGGAATAGTTGGAATGATAGCGCACTGATGGCGAAGTGGAACGATACCCTCTATATGGTTGTATCTAATGAACTCTTCGCTTCAACGGATGGCGGGGAAACATGGCATTCAATCGGGAACTGCCCTGAAGATGATCCCGGTAGATTTGTGATACTGGACGGAGTGTTTTACCTCAGTTTCGATACGATTTACTGCTCTGAGAATGCTGGGAAGACATGGATAGCCGTGGGCGACGGATTGACAGGCGAAATGCACTACTTCTTAGATGTATTCCAAGACACGCTACTTGCCAAAACAAGCACCGGACTCTTCCGCCTTGATGCTGGGAAGACATGGATAACCGCGGACGACGGATTGACAGGCGAAATAGACACCTGGGATGTCATCCAAAACACGCTTTTTGCTAAAACAAGCACCGGCTTATACCGCCTCAACGTTGATAGTTGGGAACGTTTGCAATTTCCGGTTCCTGAAGCCGAAAGCATCGGTGCGTTTGCAGGAACTGAAAACACGCTCTATGTTATGGCAGCATTGGACTGGGACAAGCTGGACGGCAATGATTTGCGGCAAATGGAGCGTGGACAGAAGCGGTCATGGTGGATATTTCGCTCAACCGATAAAGGTGAATCTTGGACGGATATAACGCCTACAAACGCATGGCCCGTTATGGGGCATGATCCATCTGTTGAGCTCGCCGCAGCGGGAAAAACCCTACTCGTGATCGGCTGGAGTGATGGTGCCGTCGCCCGCTCGATTGACAATGGGGACACATGGACACGTGAGGAAACCACTGGTATTTCAGTTGCGAGTTACAGTGTCGGCCGCGTTGTAGCATTGAACGAAAGCACATTTTATACAACAGGTAACTCAGGAATACATCGTTCTATTGATGGTGGTAAGTCGTGGGAACGGTTTAATCCAGGGGTGAGAAGCTACGTGACGAATATAGTCTCCTTCAGTACTGATGAAGGGAAAAACACGCCTACAATACTCTACGCGACGACCGGCAGCGAGGTTGTTAAATCCAGCGACAAAGGAAAATCGTGGCGTGGTGTTAATCAGGAAATACAAATCACCGAATTTTATCGAGAAGAGCCGCCGCAAATTACCAATATATTAGCGTCTGATAACGTGCTTTATGCAAAAGGTAAAGCTAACAATGAAGCGCGTCTGTATCGCGTTTCAAAGGATGGTAATACGCTGATGCAGATTCAAGAAGCACCGGTCTTTCACTCGCGAACGTTACAGAACCAGTTGTCTCGAAGAAGAGAAATCTCTTTTGACCTGCAAGATAAGTCATTTGTTGAGCAGTTGCAAGAAGGTACTTCTGGCGCAACCCAGTTCTTCAAACAGTTGGCAGAAGGGGATCCCCGAGTAACTCACGAACTTCTCCGTGATGGGCTGCGCGGTGCACTTGCTGTCTCCGACGACACGTTCTATATGGAATACAACTATAAACTCTTTCGATGGATGCCCGGTGAGACAGAATGGTACGACACAGGTGTGGAAGAGACGAATGAACTCTCCACCGAAAAAGCCGCAAAGGCATTTGAAGGTGCAGGCATGCCACGGGGAAAGATCGTCGAAATCCTTAGAACTTGGTGGCAAGGGTTCAAACTTGCCGTTTCGGGAAACACCGTCTACGTCGGAAAACGTGACGGACACCTCGTTGTATCGTTTGACAAGGGAAACAATTGGCTCGATCTCACACCGGCTCTGCCGTTTCCCGTTAAAGCCTATTATGATATGGTATTTGTGGGTTCCACGGTATATGTAGCAACCGACGAAGGTGTCGCCGCGTCAAGCGACGGCAAACAGTGGCATGCTATAACCGATGCAACGGGAACGTCGCCTATTATCGGGCAATTAGCAGTGGATGGCGCAAGGATTTATGGCATTTCCAAGACAGGTGTTTATCGATTGGAAAACGAAAACGACACGTGGAAACAGGTTGCCTCAGAGATACCCGAAAGGGTGACCTCGCTTGCTGTTGACGGAAACGTGTTGTACGTCGGCACTCGGGACAGCGGTGTGCTCCACTTCAAGCTTGACGAATGATAGAAATCGGTATATCTTGCTTGGGCGGTGCTAAAATGCCCGCCCTTTCTCACCCTACCCAAATCCCTCAACCAATTTACCGACCTCACATTCTCGTCTATTTCCAAATCTATTTAGTTCTCTCATAGTTCCTATCTTCACTGTAGGAGCGACCTCCCGGTCGCGATTTCTTCCACAATCCGTGTAAATGTTGTTGGTTGTCATAGCACTGATCCTGTGGGAGCGAATACTGACAACTGATAACTATTCCTCTGACTGCTGATGACTGATGGCTATTTTGCTGACTGCTGAAAACTGAATGCCTATGGTTTCTTTCCAGAGTCATTCAGTTTTAAGGAATTATTGGGTTTCGCGCTTTTTTGTTGAGGATCCGGTGCGGTTAGGAATGCAGATCGCATTTGGGCGCGTACGCCGCAAAACCGCACCTACCGGGCCTGGGATGAAAACCTGACCCAAAAATGGGAGAACTGAATGGCTCTGGGTTTCTTTCTGAAGCATATACACTCGTAAACGGATTTATGGTATTATCCCGTTAATAAAAAGAACGGAAGTAGATCAGGAGATGGATAATCGATTGTCCCATTACGACTCTACCTCCTTCTCATTATCAGCAAAATAGAATTTCAACCCTGTTTACATGAATTGGCTCCTACCTTTTGCAGAATTGTGAGATTATTTCTCCTCTTGTCGCGTCACTATATGTTGATGTGAAATGATGAACATTTCCTTTTTAGAGGTGTCCGATGAAAAACGACGATGCTCAACTCATCCAACGCGTCCTTGATGGCGATGATACCGCATTCTCCGCACTCGTGAAAAAATATCAGAGATCCGTTCACGCGCTTGCGTGGCGGAAGATCGAAGATTTCCATATCGCCGAGGATATTACACAAGATACGTTCCTGAAAGCGTATCAGAGACTCTCTACGCTGAAGGAACCACAGTCCTTTGCGAGTTGGCTTTATGTCATAACCGCAAACCAATGCAAAGCGTGGCTACGGAAACAGCGAACGTGGACGCGGCCGTTGGAAGATACAAGCAGTGCACAGTCAGAAAAAGCGACGTATTCTGGATATGTCATTGAGGAAAACGAGCGGATGACAAAGGAAACACAACGCGAAGTCGTCAAGAAATTGCTTGCGAAGTTACAAGAGAGTGACCGGACGGTCATCACGCTCTATTACCTCGGGGGAATGACATACGAAGAGATAAGCAATTTTCTGGGTGTATCGGAAGCGGCGGTTCGGAATCGTCTCTACCGAGCACGTCGCCGTTTAAAGAAGGAGGAACCCATGATAAGAGAGGCTTTAGGCAACTTCCAAATCACACCGAATCTTATAGATAACATCATGCAAGAGATTTCGTGTCTGAAACCGATTACGCCATCTAACAGCAAACCGTTCGTGCCGTGGGGAACCATCGCCGTTTCCACATTAGCAGTCGTCCTTTTGATGTTAGGTGTCGGCAGTCAATACCTATCGCGTTTCCAGCGTCCCTACAGTTTTGATGCTGCTTCGGAGATGACAGTTGATATTATTGAAACCCCTGTTATGTTGGATATTGAATCCAAACCGGATGTCCGTACGCAACTCGGAAGTGCTGCCGCGCCCAGTAAAAACGATGGGTCTGGTCAGCAACCCGATGAAGTTTTATTTGCTGCCGCGCAGGCAGAAGGAGAAGACGTTTCTATTCCAAAACAGCAGTGGATTCAGGGGAGTTCACTCGGAGACACGTCGGCAGAAACGCTACTCACTACACCTGAAGGAGAAATCTACATTATTGACGGTGGCGGCAGAATCTATAAACTACCAGTTGATGGAACGGAGTGGCGATATGTCTATGACATTAAGTCACTAACGGATAATTGGTGGGATGGTAGAACACTTATGGCGAAGTGGAACGATACCCTCTATATGGTTGTATCTAACATACTCTTCTCTTCAACGGATGATGGTGCAACGTGGATTTCAGTCAGTAACCGTCCAGGCGGAGGCATCGTTGGATTGGTGATAATGGACGGCATGTTTTATCTCGCGCATGCATATACGGTTTCCCGTTCTACGGATGCTGGGAAAACATGGATAGCCGTCGGCGACGCTATGGAAGAGGAAATACGCACCTTGCGTGTAATCCAAGACACGCTATTTGCTACAACAGCCACCGGTGTCTACCGCCTTGATGGCGAGAAGACATGGATAGCCGTGGACGATGGATTGGCAGGGGAAATACACATCTTGAGTGTAGTCCAAGACACGCTAATTGCTGCAACAACCGCCGACTTCTACCGACTCGACACTGATAGTTGGCACCGCCTGCAGTTTCCAGTTCCTAAAGCTGAAGTCATGGGTTCCTTGGCATGGACTGAAGACACATTCTATGTTATGGCACAATTGCACTGGAACAAACTGGATGGCAATGCTTTGCGGCAAATGGACCGCGGACAGAAGCGGTCGTGGTGGATTTTCCGTTCAACCGATAAAGGTGAATCTTGGACAGATATAACCCCTACAAACGCCTGGCCCATTATGGGACATGCGCCATCTGTGGAACTCGCCGCAGTGGGAAAGACGGTATTGGTGATCGGCAGAAGTGATGGTGGTGTTGTTCGCTCAATTGACAGCGGAGACACATGGACACGCGAGGAAAACACCGGTATTACAATGGCGATGGGTTACAGTGTCAGTAGCGTTGTAGCATTAAACGAAAGCACATTTTATACATACGGCAACTCAGGCATGCATCGCTCTATTGATGGTGGTAAGTCGTGGGAACGGTTTAATCCAGGGGCGGAAAGCTTCGTGAAGGATTTAATCTCCTTCAGGACAGACAGCGGGGAAAACACGCCTACGCAACTCTACGCAACGACCGGTATAGGGTTAGTTAAATCTAACGACGATGGAAAAACGTGGCGTGCTGTCAATCCAGTAATACAAATCACCGAATTTTATCGAGAAGATCCGCCGCAAATTATTAAGATATTAGCATCTAATGGCGTGATTTATGCAAAAGGGACAACTAATGAAGTGCGTCTGTATCGCGTTTCTAAGGATGGCAATACGCTGATTCGGATGCCAGAAATACCGGTCTTTCACTCGCGAACGTTATGGAACCTGTTGGCTCGAAGAAGAGCAATCTCTTCTGACTTGGACGATAAGTCATTTGTTAAACAGTTGAAAGAAAGTACTTCTGGTGCTACACAATTCTTCAAGCAGTTCGCAGAAGGCGATCAACGATCCAGCGAACTACTTATCCATGGGGGATTGCAGGGCGCGTTTGCTGTCAGCGATGACACCTTCTATATGGAATATAACTATAAACTCTTCCGATGGGAACCCGGCGATACGCAATGGTACGACACTGAGATGGAAGAAACCTCCGAACTCTCAAGGAATAAGATGATGCAAGGATTTAATCTTGCTGTTTCCGGGAACACCGTCTACGTCGGCAAACGGGATGGACACCTTTTCGTCTCGTTTGATAAGGGAAATAATTGGATTGATCTCACACCCAGCTTGCCGTTTCCCGTTAAAGATTTCAATGATATCGTGTTTGCGGGTTCCACAGTATATGTGGCAACCGACGCAGGCGTTATAACCTCGGATAACGGAAAAAACTGGCGTGCTATCACCGATGCAGCAGGAACGTCTCTCACTATCTATCGATTAGCAGTTAATGGCACAAACGTTTATGGTATTTCCAAAACAGGCATCTATCGGTTGCAAACTGATACCGGTTCGTGGGATCGAATCGTACCTGAGATACCAGAGACACCAGATTCGGGGACTTCATTCGATATTGATGGAAATGTGTTGTATGTCGGAACTAATGGCAGCGGCGTGTTTCACTTCAATCTTGACGAAAAGTAAAACGAATTGTGGGGAGGTAAACGCCTGCGTATAGTAAGCGAGTCCCTTCCTATTCC
>JAKZUG010000283.1:0-14495 GCA_047516705.1 Candidatus Poribacteria bacterium
GTCGTATGCGACTCTCTATATTCTCGCCAATGCGATTGCTAAAGCACAATCACCAGATTCAATGGGGATTCGGGACGCATTGGCGCAGACGATGAATTTCTCCACAATTTTAGGGGATTTCTCGTTTGACCCCAACGGAGAGGCGGTGTATGACCCGATTGTCCTTATGGTCAAGGACGGGAAACTTCAGGTCTTTGGAGAATAATCCGTACCGTTGGATGGACATAACCAGAGCCTTGTCATCAGTCACTCGCTGATGACAGGCTCTTCCGTTTAAAGGCTTAACTGTCTTGTTTCATCTAATCTTCGGGTTGGAGACCCTGCCTTCAGGTGAGGGTTTCCAACCCGTTTCTATTGCAGAGTCATTCAGTTCTCCTTTAGCGGAATGTTTGAATGTTCCAAAACCGTCTGTAGGAGCGATCTCCGAATCGCGACTGCTCCGATAGAAACGCCGCAAAACCGAAACCTGAATGCCTCTGTTTCCATTGTGTTTATGACTTGCGATTCAGTCGATAATATGATATACTCATAGGAGGATGCGAACCTACAAATGTAAGATACGCAACCATCCGAAAAATAAACGTTGACAGCGTGAGACCTTCTTATGAAGGCTGCTGTCTACGAAGCATAGGTTTCCCGCCCTTTAAGGCGTGGGTGCTATGACCATAGAAGCAGCATATCCTGTCGGTGTTCGCTTATAATGCGAGTTGCTTATGGGGAGAGTGTCCCCGATGCGGTGTCGTGTAATTCAGCATAGCGATAGTGCACAGACAGAATTGATTGCTCTATTAAAGGCACAAGGCATTATGAAGTAGATAATTGACCATCAGCAGTCAGTAGAGCAAACTTGTGGTAGGTACGTCGCATCTCACTGCAACAAGCACTGAAACGCGACCGCTGATGGTTTCCGATAGCCGACAGCCAATACCGATTATGAAACACTTTAAAATTTTGTCAATAAGTATCCTACTTCTAATTACAATCTGCGCCGAATTCTCTCCAATTAAGGCAGAGGGTTTGCCTATGGCAAATATCGCACCGCATATCACCCCCGGCGAACTCCTAATCCGTTTGACACCAGAGGCAGCAGCGGATGTTGAGCAGTTACATGCCAACGCACCGATTTCCCTTCTGCACGCAAAACACAATGTAGAATCGCTGCATCCACTGTTTCCATACCTCGCGCGTCCATCGCTCAATCCAAATTTAAAGCGTATCTACCTGTTACGGTTTTCTCCGGACACACCACTTGAAGCACTCAAATTTGCTTATGAACAGAACCCGCTCGTTGAGGCAGTTGAATATAACTACCTCCGCCCAACGTTGGCAGACGCGGTCATCCCGAATGACCCAAAATATCCTGAACAGTGGAGTCTGCCACTGATGAAATTACCGCAGGCGTGGGCGATCGAAAAAGGGGACCGGAGTGTCGTGATTGCTATCATCGATTCCGGCATTGATTATAGACACGATGATTTGGCACCCAAAGCGTGGATAAACCCCCGCGAGATCCCAGAAAATGGGCTTGACGACGATGGCAACGGCTACATTGACGATGTCTATGGTTGGGATTTTACCGATGCCCCCAACCTACAAGCAGAAGGCGATTATCTTGAAGGTGATAACGAACCTATTGATGAAAGTGGACACGGGACACATGTTGCAGGTATTGCGGGTGCCATGCCGAATAACGGGATCGGTATTGCCGGAGTCGCGTGGGAATGTCCACTCATGGCGATACGCGCAGGGCTCTCGCTCGGCGGGCGTTCTCGTATGCAAGACGATGACTCTGCATCGGCGATCGTCTACGCAGCTGACAACGGGGCAAGCGTCATTAACATGAGTTGGGGTAGCGAGCGCCGTTCTTTTGTTATTCAGGACGTAATTGATTACGCTTATGCTCGCGGCATTGTATTAGTCGCTGCTGCTGGAAATTCTCAGAAACCGGCGGCTATCTTTCCCGCCGCCTACCGGAAAGTCATCGCTGTGGCATCTACCGAGCAGAATCAGCAGCGCTTCTATCAATCCAATTTCGGTGCCTCTGTAGATATTGGTGCTCCAGGCAATGTGATTCTCAGTACGCAGATTGATAACCAGTACCGGCTTCTTACCGGTACCTCTATGGCATCCCCGCATGTCGCTGGTGTTGCGGCGTTACTACTCGCAAAACGACCCGCACTCACACATGAAGAGGTTCGGCACATACTTATTAACACCGCCGACCCGGTCCACCGAGAGGATAGTGATGAATTAGACGAAAAATTCGTGGGGGCAGGCACTGTCAACGCTGAACGCGCACTCTTTGCGAGCGGCGCATTACAGGCACGCATCCTCACACCTGAAACCAATAGCGGAGGCGCAGATTCAATCACCTTTGTCGGCAACACAGGCGGCTATAAGTTTCACTCGTGGCAGCTGAGTTATGCGGAATCTACAGTTCCCTCTGAATTTACCCCCTTCACGCAACCAGCAGTCACACAAAAAATCGGCGAAACGTTGGCTGTTTGGGATACGACAACCGTTCCAGAGGGTATCTACACTGTCCGATTAACAGTAACCGCCACGGACGGACACCAAACACACGATCAGGTTGTCTTGAGCGTAGACCGAACCCCACCTCAAATTATCTCCCTCACTGCAACAGAAACGCTTTACGGTGAGCGAAGTCTTACGATTTTTACTTGGGCAACGGATGATGTCACCCAGAATACCCTCTATTACCGACGTAAGGGTAGCCTCGCACCCTTCGCACCTATTACCACGACAGATCTCGGGGTAGAGCATTCCCTCTCCTTAGGTTTTGAGACCGGGGCTTATCAATTTTTTGTTGAATCAGAGAATACAACGCACCTCAAGACAAGGGACGACAACGGCGGCGCGTTTTATGCTATTGATGTCGTTGGCGGACATATCTCTCCGGGTGGGTTCACTGAAAAATCCGTTGATATTCCGCCGCTTCATGTCGCAAGTGTAACTGCTGACTTTGACAGGGATGGTCAACTTGAAATCGTCGGGAGCCCGTTGTCATCAGATGCTGTTGGCGACGAGTTACAGGCTGCTATCCTTGCAATCTATGAACGCCTTCCAAGCGGTAGATATGAATTGGTGCATACCGTTGAGAGTGTCGAAAATCTCTCTAATCTGGAAGGGGTCGTTACATGGGCGGTAGATGACACGGATGGCGACGGTTTGCTCGAAATACTTGCGACTGATGATGAGCGGACTTTTCTCATGGAGAGTAGCACGCCTCGAGGGTACCCACACCAAATTATCTGGGAGACACCGTTTCTTTCTGGTGGCACTATCACGGATCTTGATCGAGATGGGCAGAAGGAGATCCTCGGCGCGGATAATAACAACGATCGGCTTCTTATTTTTGAGTACGACAATGCCACGAACTCCTATGTCGAAAGAGCTGTTTTGAGAAACGAGACACCCGGTTCTAATGTATTCGCACAACGTTTTGCTATTGACGATTTTGATGGTGATGGAAGCACAGAACTGGTAGCGGGGGACAGTGAAGGCGATCTTTTTATTTATGAACCAACTGCTACTGGCAATACCTTCCAGCTTGAGTGGCAAACACAACTCCCTCTGAAAAATATTACCCAACTTACTTCAGGTGATCTCACTGGGGACGGCATCCCGGAGTTTGTTGTCGGTGGCTTACTCTCGCTACCCGATAACCCTTCTGGACCTCTGCTCTGGAAGTTTTTCGTCTTTACGCATACACCGCGCGGCTACACATTGCTATCAGGAGATGGACGTGATGCAACGGTCGCAATCGCCCCGCACCGGCGGAATGCTAACAGTCTTGCCATCGCAGATTTGGATCGTGATGGCTTCAATAACCTGATCATTGCTACGTATCCGAACCTCTATGTGACGCAGTGGGATGGCACTGCCTTGAGGGCATTGTGGCACCGGAGAGTAGAGAAAACACCGATGCTCTTCACGGCTGAGCTCAATCAAAATGGGTTTGACGAATTTTACGTTAACCTTGAGGACGGAATTTACCGTTTTGAGTCCATTTTCGCAACAGACCCGGATGGCGTTGATAGGTTCACACCCTGGAATGTTGAGGCGAGACCGTTGACAGAGAAGGCAGTGCAGGTTACGTGGAACGCTCAGCAGGACGACGAAACGGATGGAGAACTGCCGAAGTTGACACGACCTTTTACGGTCTATCGGGCACAAGGCGAAAAGGAAGAGGCACCAGCGGATGATACGTTTGAGAAAATTGGGGAAAACCTAACCGTTGCAAGGTTCTTGGATAGGCGTGTGACAAAAAATAATACCTACTGGTATGCTGTCACTATAAAGGATACCGACGGAACCGAAACCCCGCGCACCGAGCCTGTTGCTGCCACGCCGAGGGAACCCCCCCAATTAATTCGTGCTGCCTATCACCAACCCGGAGGAGAGACCCAGACAACACAACTTGAGTTTCAGACTGACACACCTAACGAGGTTTCCGGGAAAAGGTCCATGTCCGGAAACGTCTGGGTGATTGTTACATTTGACCGACGAATGAACCTCGGCATTGCCGACGAGAGTCGATATGTATTGCGGAAAGTGAAACGGATTGACGGTGTGAATCCAGTGTCTGCTATCCGCGACCGGATGGGGACACGCGCGCTTTTAGCATTTGATACAGAGAGTCTTCTTGAACACTTTGGGCAGCCCCTTACTGCTACAGCAGACCAGTATGAAATTTCCGTTTCCAACGTGGCTGATATTGATGAAAACTCTATTCGTGGTGCTACGCGACCCCTTGAAATACCGAGCAGTATTAGCGAAACAGCCGTGTCGGATTTGACACAGGTACGCGTCTATCCGAATCCGGTGCGACCCAACGTAGCTGATAAAGGGATGATTACTTTTGACAGGATACCTATTGGTACACGCATCCAACTCTTTACTGCGAAAGGGGAATTGCTGGAAACATTAGACGTGACCGAGCAGGATCACAACCGAAAGAATTGGTGGCTTACAAGTAATAACACCGCAGATGTATCCACCGGCATCTATATTTACGTGCTTGAATTTGATACCCAAAAAAAGATCGGCAAAATCGCAGTGATTAAATAGTTATCGGTTATCGGTTGTCGGTTAAGAGGTTTATTGTGGCGATTACCAATTCTGTCACTGCCACAATGTATTAACCGAAAACCGAAAGGTCGCAGCCCGTACCGACAACCATTTAGGAGTCAGTATGCAGAATTTCAAGAAGTTACAGGTGTGGGAAAAGTCTCATGATTTAACGTTGAAGATATATGGAGTAACGTCCCAATTCCCTCGTGAAGAAATATATGGATTGACAAGCCAAATTCGTCGAGCGTGTGCGTCGATTCCGACAAACATTGCCGAAGGTTGTGGAAGAGCAAGCTCTGCTGACTTCGCGCGTTTCTTCAGATAGCAATGGGGTCCGCAAGTGAAACAGAGTATCTTGTTCTTCTTGCTCACGATCTCAAATACCTCACCGCGGATCAACATACTGAATTAATTGATGCAACTATTCGCGTGAAAAAAATGTTAACCGCTTTACTAAAAAATGTCAGAATGAATAGTAGACCTGCACCGAGAACCGATAACTGATAACCGACAACCATTAACCCATGAACGATTTTATTCTTGTCGCAAACCCAATCTCCGGCAAGGGACATGCTAAAAATGTTGCTGAGCAGGGCTACGCTGCCCTTACCGAATCCGGACAGCAGGGACAACTCGTATTGACTTCGGCATCTGGCGATGCGAAACGTTTCGCACATGAAGCCATTGCTGATGGAACTCGGTACATAATTGCTTGCGGTGGTGATGGAACGCTCCACGAAGTGGTGAATGGTATCGCTACAGGCCCGGATGTAACCTTAGGGGTCCTTCCTTGCGGGCGTGGCAACGATTTTGCTGCGGCTATTGGGGTACCTCTGAAGCCTGAAGCGGCGATCGCAACTCTCTTATCTGGCACCCCTATCCATGTAGATTTAGGGTACTGCTATCAGAACAACACTGTAGGAGCGATCTCCGAATCGCGAACTGTAGGAGCGATCTCCGAATCGCGAACTGTAGGAGCGATCTCCGAATCGCGAACCGAACACTATTTTACCACGATTGCTACTTGCGGTTACGATACAGAAGTCAGCCGCCGCGCTGCTAAAGGCACCCCACTATTTGCTGGCACTGCCTCCTACGCATACGCAGCCGTGGAGACGCTGTTTTACTACGAACCACCGTTCGTACGCCTTGAAGGCGATTTTGGTGTCTACGAGGGACCGATCCTTCTCGCTGCTACCGGCATTACAAGCCGCTATGGCGGCGGGTTTCAGATTGTACCGGATGCACGCATCGACGATGGACTTTTTGATGTTTGCATCATCCGTCCGGTCTCTTCTTTGACGGTACTCCGACTCTTAGTGACGCTTTTCTGGGGTGGGCATGTGTCGCACCCCGCTGTATCCATACACCAGACCCGAACCTTAAAGATTGAAACCGACACACCGATGCTGCTATATGCCGATGGAGAACCGATGTGCGAAACACCCGCCACAATTGAGATAATCAAAGAGAGACTTGCTGTGATGGCACCCTAAGCACGTTTCACGCTTAAATTCTATATTTGTAGCATAGACTGTTAGTCTGTGCCACCGTAGCATAGACCCGTTACCAAACCTTGCCGCACATCCAAGATATTCGCTTATTTTTCTCCGAGTTTGCCATACACGCTAAATCCGAGAAAAAGGCATCGCGTCTCCAAGAAAGCACAGTTTTCTTCCGTCGGAAGTCTATTCGTTGGGATCCGCTCAACCCAACCTACACTGCACTTAAATTTTTTATGTTTTGAAATCCCAATTCTGAAAAAAGTTGGTAAATTTGGTGAAAATACGCGTTTTTCCGAAAAATTATGCTTTTCTTGGAATTTTAATTTGACAAAAATTTTATCAGGGTGTATAATCAAGACACTAACCTACTAAAAGATTAATTTTTTAGGTTTCAATTCAACAGCAAATATATCTCGCACCGTTTTACTCTTCTCCCGCGAGTAAAGCAAGAGGTTATAAGCACATGAACCGCCGACGCAATGTGAACATATCAAATTATAAGGTATCAAGCCAAGTGGTAAACATTTCGAGGACTGCTAGCGGTGATATTTGCAACCACGCCCGCCTCGGCGCGTCGCTGTTTCGCTCTATGTACTACGCAAGATTCATTTACCCCCCCCCCATCAACTTTTCAAGCGTTAAGCATATTCGCGCTGCTGGAAGCATGGTTTCATGCTTCACGCAGGGCAGCTCTCACAAGCGTCCCGCTTTCCATAGGTTTGCCGTGGCGGGTGCTTTGGAGAGTTTTCCGCCCTGTCCATCTGTTAATCTACTCGCTCTTTTTTATTCTTGCCCTGTTCACATTTGCAGTTGACTCTGCCGAGTCACTCACAATTCTCTATGCCGGTGAGGAACACGGCCAACTCGGCTTGCACGGCTGCGGTACAGAACAGGTGGGCGGGTTGGCACATAGACACACACTTATTGATGACATCCGCAGAAAACACGGAACAGTCTTGAACCTGCATACCGGAAATCTCATTGACGCGACGGATCCAAACGCGGAATGGGTTTACCAGATAGGGCTCTCCGCATTAGATACGATGGCGGTAGATGTCCTCTGCCTGGGTCCTAACGAATTATCTCTCCCACTTGAAACACTTGCGGCATTTCATTTGAACCACCCAGAAGTCGGGTTTGTCTGCGCGAATGCTGCACCACCGATAGGGACACCATATCTGATCCGTACCATTTCTTCGGTGAATGTGGCGATTGTCGGCTTAGTCTCCGAAAGGCACGCGCCAGAACTCGCCACCGTCGGTTTAACGCGACCGCAAACCGCCTTAGCCGAACTGGAAGCGGAAATCGTCAGCGAAAATGATGTTGTTGTTGTTGTGTTTCATGGTACACAAGCGGAGGCACACGCGTTAGCAGAAACGGTGCCGTGGATAGACGTTCTGATCGTTGCTGGAGATGAACAAAAAGATCCGGTGGTACCTCGTAAAGCCGCTACTCTTGTCGGAGAGACCGCAATCGTGACAAATGCAGCAGAGGGTGCCGCTGTCGGTGTGTTAGAGATGGAACACCAGGCAAAATCACAAGGATATATTTTCATAAACGAGTACCATGGTGTCTCTGAACAGATAACGCCAGACCAGGACCTCTCACGTCTACTGGAAGCATATCAGACGTTGATAGGCAGTAGTGCAGAGACAGCATTTGAGATAGAGACATCCGACGTACCTGTCAATGCCATTCATATCGTCTATTTTCACAAGCATGGATGCCAAAAATGTGCCCGTGCCGTGAAAAGACTCAAAAGGTTCAAAGAACGGTATCCGAACATCGCCGTTGACCAACGCAATGCCAAAACAGAGCAGACACTTTTGGAAGCAATGGGAAGTCTTTATGAAGTGCCCGAAGCGAGACGGCTGACGACCCCTGCTGTTTTCATCGGCGATACTGCGTTGATTGGCGAACTGGATGCACAACGCCTTGAAACAGTTGTTCAAAAACATCTTGCAATAGGCGTTGCCTCGCGATTGAATGATGCAGAGGCACATCTTGATACGGCTGAATCTGAGATTGTCAACCGCTTTCATGGGTTCGGCACTTTGGCAGTCGCTGGCGCGGGGTTACTGGATGGTATCAACCCCTGCGCGTTTGCCACCATTGTATTTTTCATCTCTTATATGAACCTTGTCGGACGCGGCCGGAAAGAGATACTGATTGCGGGCGGTGCGTTTACCCTCGCCGTGTTTGTGACGTATCTACTCGTAGGGGTCGGCACGCTTTCGTTCATGAACTATCTTCACCAGTTTTCGGGCGTTGCAAAATGTGTCTATCTGCTCGCTGCCACTGCCACCTTTGCTTTGGCAGGGCTGAGTTTATACGATGCAGTCAAGGCGAAGCAGGGCAAAACGAAAGATATCTTGTTGCAGCTGCCTCGCGCCTTGAAGCTGCGGATTCACAAAGTAATCCGAGAACGCACGCGCACTTCCGGCGTTGTCGCGGGTGCTTTGGTCATCGGATTTGTTATCTCAGCGTTGGAGTTGGTGTGTACGGGACAGGTTTACCTACCGACGCTGACATTCGTTGCAGGCGTTGAGGGCATGCGGGCACACGCAATTGCCTATTTGTTCCTATATAATTTGATGTTTATTGTGCCGCTGCTTGTCGTATTCAGATGTGTTTATTGGGGCACGACGAGCATGCAGCTCGGTGGCGTTTTGCAAAGACACCTCGTCGCCGTAAAAGTAGGAATAGCAATCCTGCTTTCTGGGCTTGGTACATGGTTGGTGCTGAGCGTTGTCGCTTAGGCACTGCTCAAAAAATCTTGACACCGAAAGTCGCCTAAAGCGACACTCGGTGAATGTGAGGCAAAGCGTGTTCACACGATACGGCGGCGGATGCTGCCGCGAGCCGAAATGTCCAAGTATCAAACTTAGGAATTGTTAATCAGGATGCCTCCCTTGTGGATGCGTCAAACTGTTTTGGAATTTCATTCTTCTCAAAGGAGTAAAGAAATGATGAAAATCTTAGTATGTTCTAAACAAGTAGTCAGCTTGGTTTTATCCGTTTTGCTTATAGCAAGTGGTGTATATTTTGGCAGCCAAGCATATTATAGTGATTACCCCAAGGTTGAAGTAGCGGATGATGCGGAACATCCACTTCTGATTTCCCAAAACTCATCTGTGCAAACTTTGAAGTTTTCGCCAATGAGAAAAGCAAGTGGTTCAAGTCCGTGTGATCCGTGTCCAGAGTTGCCCTCTAATCTGCAAGGAACGTTAAGTAGAAGAGACAACGTTCCACCTTCCTCTAAGCACTGGCCATGTGAAGCAGATCATACGCATTCTTGGTGGTATAAATACAATCAGAATCCGACAACTTGCGCGTGCTTTCTTACTAAGATAGATGAGGATGTGGAATGTCATTGAAGCCTAATAAATCGGCTAACATCGAAAATATAGCGGTGTGTCTCAAAGTCGTTGAGAGTTGGTTTCAAGCCCGTTGCAATGGGTGGTGGGAGCATCACTTCGGAGTTAAACTAAAGACAACAGATAACCAGGAATGGTGTGCCTCTATTCAGTTATACACGACTGAAACTGAAGCCAAATTTATATTGGCAGACCTGCTTGAGAGGAACACTGTGTCAGTTAGGGTAGAAAACGGAAGCGTCCGTATCACTTCTGAATTATTATTTGTGTGTCTTCAAGCATGCTCTTTGATAATTGCTGATATAGATCAACACTTTATGGACCTAGGAGAGGGTATTGATAAAGACAAGTACCCTTTAAACAGAACCATCAATGCTGGAAATCCGGAAGCGGAACTCAAAGTCATTGAGAGTTGGTTTCAAGCCCGTTGCAATGGGTGGTGGGAGCGGCATTTTGGATTTGAACTAGAAACAACGGACAATCCGGGATGGTTGGCCAATTTTCAATTATATCCGCCTGGGATTGAAGTCGACTTAACATTAACCGATTCGATCGGCCGAAACGATGTTGATGTTAATACACAGAATGGATGTGTTCGCGTTTATTCCGAATCGTTGTCTGCGTGTCTTCAAGCGTGTGGCTCGGTCATTGCTAGTGCGGATCGACACCTTGGAAAGTCACAAAAAGGTGTTGGTGAAAATAAGTGCCCTTCAATCAGAACTATCATTGGATGGATTGAGGATGGCGAGAATCCGAAGGTGTGTCTTAACGATAAGGCAGAGGAGATTATTGACTCAGAAGTTTTGAATATGCTGTGTGTTCTCGGGTTTGCCGGTATTGTAAAAATCCTTTCCGACGAAACAACAGATTTCGACCTAGATACAGTAATTTCAAGAGAACAGTCTACTACGGTGCTCATCTTGATTCGTACGATCCCTATAAGACAGGTTGACGTTCCTTGTTTTTGTAGCGGTTTTGTCGTGTATGAGCAGCAAGCGAATGAGTTTGTGCGATTAGCACCTTCTTCCACTTCCAAGTTTCATAGAAAGGGGACAGTAACTATTAAATCTGTCAATGGTGAACAAGGGACTATTGGTATTCACTATTGGTTACAAACCGGGTTTACCATGATTGAGAGATCCACCGAAGTTATTCTGCATCAGTGAATGTCATGTATTAAACGAAATCGTTAACGGAAAATCTTGATCTAACATCAAGGTTTTCCGTACCCACAAATTGTTCCTGCATCGGTAGAACATTTGCTTGATGCAAAGCACCGTAAGGAATGAAGAAATCCATGATGAAGCAAACTTGTGTAATTCTTCTAGGACTTTTGCTAATAGGTTCCAAATCTGGAGCCGATCAAATGGATGCCAAATCTCTCATCAATTTCCTCAATTTTCAGGCAACGCTCATCCATGATGCCGAAATCAAATTTCTATGGTATGAGAAATCCCTGATCCCTCCAGATGATATTGAGAAAATTCAACAGCAGGTTTTAGTGCTTCAGACACAAGAACTCCGGGAGGTTCATAATGCTTCAAATCCAGATGCACGGCGCAAGGCCATCATGAAAAACATTGAAGAATACAAAAAGTATGGCAATTTTTGGTATGCAGAGCAACACTACTTTTTCAAGGAAATCAATCTCGTGTTTCGGGTGCGTTCTGATTCCACGACGCGTAGACCTCAATTAGACTATCGGATGGAATTAATTGATCGGTTTGAAAACTATCCGACCCTCAGTTTTAAACGCTACTTTAATGGTGGAAGTCAAGTGTTCATCGTGAATACTAACAAAGGAATTAGAATACTGTTACCAAATCATTTCTCTAATGATCGGTTAATCTCGGGTATTTCCAAATGGCATGATAATAATTCTATGTTAATAACCTTTCCATTCCAATTGCCACCTATTTTCATAGATGGGACCCAGGTACAAATGGAAATATCTGAGTTTGCTGGTGATATTGTCTATGTTATTACGCATTTTCCGTTAGAGAAAGTCATGGCAAAGGTTTATGTGAGCGTTACAAAATTACCAAAAGTCATTCGAGAGGAGCTCTACCACCAAAGTGAATCTCCAAATGCTAATGAAGATGGCTACTGGTTGCAAAGCGTTGCAGAATATAGTCACTTTGTTCATGTTGAAACGCTTGGCATATTTGTTCCCCAAGTGTATCAGGAAAAGGAGTATCGCACCGATGGCTTTCTGCGGCGCATTACAAAGGTCACAATTGAAGAGATGACATTTAACAAAGGATTCCCGTCCAATTTCTTCGATTTGAACTTAGAGGAACTCGAATAAATGAAAAAATGCTGCATTTTTCTAATTCTTATAGCATTTTACAGTAGCGGAGTTGCGCTCTTGGTAGGTTGTGATTCCAATAAAGCCTCCAAGGTTGTGTTTACCAACCGGAAATATAAATTTGCAGATCCCTTTGTCATCGGATCGGAGATAGCCACCCCCTTCACCTTTACCAACGAAGGAAACGCACCCTTGCATATCATGGAAATCAATACCGATTGCGGATGTGTCGCCACTAACACATCCACGAATCCAATTCCGCCGGGAGACACAGGTACAATTCGCGTCTCTGTTGATAGAGAAGCCGGATATTTTCTACAGAATATCCTTGTCTATACTAACGCCCGCGCTACTCCCATCGTCAAATTACAAGTTTCCGGTCTTATCTTGCCTCCAATTACCTATCCAAAGAAAATCGTCTTGGAACACCTTGAAAAAGGAGAAAGGGTCACCAAAACGATTACACTCACGAATAACACAGAGAACGCGGTAGAGATCGCGTCTCATACGGTGAGCCACGACAGCCTTTCCGTTACGATTCCTGAAAAAACAATTCCGGCGAGTGAGAGCATAGAGATTCAGACAGTTTTATCCATAGAGACCATTGGGTTTTACAACGAGTCGCTCGTGCTTCACACAGCCGGTGAAGAAGTAACTGAGTTTTCAATAAGTTTTGAGGGTAGAACTGTTGGAGGTATCCACGTGTTACCAAGCCAACTTTTTCTAGGCATTTTGGACAGTTCTCGCCAGAATGTGCAACGAGAGATTCAAATCAAAACAGATGGAAAACATGCGTTTTCTCTTCTGAAGGTTACTGCAGACCCCTTTGATGTGTCTGTTGATATACCTACACACGCGCGGACTGCACATACCCTTGTACTTTCTTTTGCTGCCAACAAAACACAAAAAGGATTGGTTGAAGGAACTATTCGGATACAAACTGACCATCCCGACATGCCGCAGATTGCTATCCCTGTTAAGGGGGTCCTACCATGAAAACCATCTGGATGCTACCTATACTGTTAGGTGTTATCGTCTCTTGCACGCAAAACCTGCCACCAGAGCAGCAACAAATGGTTCAAACTGAAATGATTCGGATAGAAGGCGACAGCGTCGATGCTTTCGGTAACGGAAACATCACAACCATCGCCCCATTCCATCTTGACAAATACCTTGTCACTTACGAACAGTATGGTCAGTTCATCAAAACGGGTGGCTATAAGAAAAAGGAGTTTTGGTCTGATGAAGGCCGCAAATTTCTGGAGATTTACGAGTTTTGGGTGCCCTCTACCTATCATGAGGCATCTTTGAATAAAAATCGACTGCCAGTGACCAATACCTTCGCCAAATTATGAAGTATTGATTTGAGCGGGTGTATGATGAATGGTTTCCCCGATTGAACCGAGTCGTTCAGCGATTTGATGAATAACAATAGGATCCGGTTTTTGCGGAAGTATTTTTAATGTTTCGCGCAAATACTTCATCGCTCGGTAGTGTGCTTTGAGATCTAAGACGCTTGACTCGGCGTGTTCTAAACGCAAGGGTGCTAAAAGTTTCGCAGAGACATTGACCATGAACATAGACAGATTCGCAGCAGTGTTGACGGGAGTTTTGTTGACGTTCATAAAATCCTCTAATCCCCAATACTGTTTCGCATCGCGGAAGTTGAACTCTATTTGAAAGCGGAGTCGGTAATAGTCAATCATTTTTTCTGCCTCCAATGCTAAGTCAGAACTGAATAATAAGACGTGTGATTTTTTCTCCGTCAGCAGATGCGTCTTGAGAATACACACCACATTTAGGGGCTCTGGGAACTTTTTATGGCGCATCTTTGAAACCTGATAGACTTCAGTTGTAATGTTTCCTTGCGTCTGGGTAGAGACCCGATATTTGGTATCTATCTGCTGCGGATTGAAACGCTGCCCGTAGATACGCGGGCGTCCACGTCCAGGGTAGGGTATCGTGGATGTAAAATACAGGGTCCGTATTGACGCGCAACTTTGAGATCAAAAACAATCCACAGTGTTTCGTCATCTGTAGCGCATTATTGTGTCCAAAGTATCCATCAAGCACCAGGTAGCGCAGCGGTATCAAATCGCCAACACGTGCGAGCAACGCCTTAAGCATCCTTTGAAGGTGTTTCAATGTATCGCTGAGCTGCACGTCTTGTTTAGGTTCCGACTGCCCTGGGGACGCCCAGGGGTGCGTCGC
>JAKZUG010000284.1:0-2528 GCA_047516705.1 Candidatus Poribacteria bacterium
GGAGTGCAGAAACCTACCCGTCCGAAACCTGTAATAGGTGTGATATATTGTCTCAAATTTCTCTAATCTTTAGGTCGAGCTCACGTTGTCTAACCAATGAATGTTCACAGCAAGTTTTGCAAACCGCAAGTTGTGCCGAAAAGGGAGAATAGATGCATTACCGAGTGGTTCTTTTGATATTGATGGTAACTGCTACAACAAATTTAAACACTTATGCGAGCAAAGAAATCAAGGCGTTGTTAACTCGGGAAGCAATCGAAATTGATGGTTCCCTCAATGAGGAAGATTGGTCTCGTGCCCAAGTCATTGAAGATTTTATGCAACAATATCCAGATGAAGGGCAACCGCTCTCTGAACGCACAGAAGTTCGCCTATTGTATGACAGAGAGAAGCTCTATATCGGGTTTGAGTGCTACGACTCCGAACCTGAAAAAATCGTTGCGAACGAAATGCGGCGCGACGGACAACTCTGGCAAAACGACAACGTTTACGTAATGCTCGACACCTACGGTGATAAGCGGCAGTGCTTCTTTTTTCGGACGAATGCACTCGGTGCGCTGTCAGACACTGCCGTCACTGATGGTGGTGAAAATCTCAACGGAAGTTGGGACTGTATCTGGGAAGCTGCCGGACGACAACACGAAAAAGGGTGGACGGTTGAGATCGCGATTCCCTTTAATCAGCTGCGGTTTAAGAAAAAAGAGTCAATGGTGTGGGGTGTGAATTTTGGACGTAATATACAACGGACAAACGAAACGTCGCAGTGGATTCAGGTGCCTCGCAGTCAGAGCTGGCCAGGGACATACCATCCAATATATCAAGGCAAACTAACAGGACTACAAGGTGTTGCGTCGCCATCCTATTTTGATGTCAAGCCGTATCTCCTCGGCGGTTTGGGGAGAAATCTTGAGGACGCAGGTTGGCAGCGTACCACCAAACGCGACATCGGACTCGACATGAAATACGGTATAACGTCGAACCTGACATTGGACTTAACACTGAACACCGATTTCGCACAAGTAGAAGCGGACCAGGAGGAGGTCAACCTCACACGGTTTAGTCTCTATTTTCCAGAGCGACGCGATTTCTTCCTTGAGGGTAGTGGACTGTTCGCATTTGGCGCAGGTATCGGAGACTTCGGGCCACCACCGCTGTCGGTCTTCTATAGCCGCAGCATCGGAATTGAAGATGAAAAGCAGATTAGGCTTCTCGGCGGTGGCAAACTAACGGGAAAAGTTGGGCCTTACAGTGTAGGCGCGCTCAACATGACAACTGCCGCTTCCGCGGAAACGCCTATGACAAACTTCTCTGTGCTAAGAATGCAACGGGATATTCTCAGTGACTCAACCCTCGGCTTCATTCTCACCAACCGACAGAGCGACTTCGGCAGCGACTATCATCGCAATGGCGGGATAGATCTGTTTTTCAGACCACACGACCAGTGGCGGATACGTGCAATGACAGTGGGGAGTTGGTCTCCAGATCCAGATGAACGCGATTTCGCGTGGTACCTCTCAAATAACTGGCGCAACAAACATTTCCGCGTTAACGCTTCTTACCTTGACATCGGTCCTCAATTTACGAGCAAAATGGGATTCATGTATCGAACGGACATCCGGTCGTTAATGTTGGATACCGATTATGAAATCCAAGTGAACCGTTACCTGATAAGAGATACCGGCGCAAGTTTCTCCGGCAATTATCTGCTGGATCACGATAATATCTTGATCGGTTGGGAGGGGAGATTTGGCGGTTTTCTGCTTCTGGACTCCGACGACGGGTTTAACATTAATTTCCGACGCACCTTTGACCGCGTTGATGAACCCTTTAGCATCAGCGATGTCGAGATACCTGCTAGTGATTATGAGATGAACCAGGTCTCGCTACGTGCTTTCACCAAGAGCAGTCGTCCGTTTTCTCTATTTGGCGGCATGGATTATGGCGATTACTTCCACGGCAACCGTCTGAGTTTCAATATCAGTAGTCAGTGGCGGATGACCTATCAACTTGCGATCGAAACCCGATACCAACGTAATTGGATTAACTTGCCCGAAAACGACCTGTTGACAACAAACGTTGTCGGTGCGCGTATCAGTTATGCGCTGAACACTCGTTTCTTTACTAAATTGTACACACAGTGGAACGACAGCGCGGAACGGGTAAGCACAAATTTCTTGCTCAATTACATCTATCGTCCGGGGAGTGATTTTTATCTCGTATATGATCAGGCGTGGGATACGTCAGATGGTTTCCACGCGCACGACTGGACAGTGTTGAGCAAGTTTACTTATCTATTTAGCCTATAGCGTTTGTACGGGTGATCTTACGTTAAAGCAAATTTGCACTTGATATTTTTTGTGCCAATTGACTATAATTGTTCCGTGCCAAAACGACACTCAATTTCAAGACTTAATTCAACAATAAAATAGGAGACTTAACTTTTATGCGTTTCTCTCGTATTTTCCAAATTTGTGCAGTCTTAGCCTGCTGCATTATGGCGACTTCGGTTTATGCGATAGGTGCAGACC
>JAKZUG010000285.1:0-7030 GCA_047516705.1 Candidatus Poribacteria bacterium
ACATGAAGGTTATCGGGTTTTGGGAAACTGCCATCGGTGAGGCAACGACAACGGAACTTGTCTATATGCTCGCCTTTGAAGATCTCGGGCATTATCAACGTGCATGGGATGCATTCATCGCCGATCCAGAATGGCAAGCGGCAAAACGATTAACGGAAGTCGGTGGTCCGCTGGTTAATGTGGCGAGTTCTAAGATTCTTGAACCGACAGATTACTCACCCCTACAATAAATGCATCACCCGCTCTCACTGACTGCTAATTGCTGACGGTTTCCAATAGTCATTCTTATCGTAAAATGGCGAGTTTTCCCACCTGCTCTATTTTTCCATTTTCAGTGTGGGCAATGACGCGATAGAAATACACGCCATTGGCACACCGTACGCCTGCTTCATCTCTGCAATCCCAACCGGTTTCGTTGGTGCCGCGATTCGCACTCATATCCTCAAGGGTCTTGAGGAGCCTACCGTTAACGCTATAAATTTTGATGGTAACCGTGTCAGGTGCTTGTGCAAGGTGATAGGTGAAAAAAGTCTTCCCACCAAATGTACGATCTACAGGATTCGGGGCATTGAACACTTCACTGAGGGTGACTTTTTCATTTAAGGTAAAGGTCGTAACAAACTCCGCTATGTTCTCACTGGTGTCTGCCGCAGTAATGTGGAGTTCATATTCCCCGTTAGCGAGGTCTGGTGCATAAGTAATATCGGCGTTCGCGGGAGCAGCCGGATCAAAGGTTTGGGTGAAATTGCTTGCATCTAATGGTTCAAGTGTGCCATACCGACTTCCAAAATTGAATAGAAAAGTGGTTTCGTCAAGTGCATTATCATCAGTGAGGGTAATCTGGAAGCGGGGTTGTTCTGTGAGTACCGCGCCGTCTGTCAAAGGCTCACCAAGCATTTCGTTTCCTGAACCTGTACCGCGCGCACCGACTTGGATGTCAATAGTCGGTGGTGTGATATCAGGAGCTTCGATGACAAAAAACCTGTAACTGATAACACCCGCATCGCCGCCGATAGTGTTTCCATTGAAATCTTGTGCGCGAATGTTGAAAGTATACTCGCCGGGGAAAAGTATTGGTCGATAATCAATCGGGACTGTTTGAAGACCACCCTGTGTGCGGAGTTCATAGTCGGTAACAGGTTCAAAAGGGCCACCATCCTTTTGCTTGTCCATAGTGAAGAACTCTATATCGATGCCGTTCGCATCTTGCAGCACAATAGAGATAGCAGGTCGCGGTGCAATGACACTACCGGTCTGCGGTTGAAGACCATCCACCCAGATGTTAAAAGTAGGCGGTTCAGTATCGGTGCTACGCATGAGAGCAAACCGTGTGAGTTTAGTGACCTCGGTTGTAATTGTAGCGACGCGAGCACTACTGAATTTAATCTTATCGCCAAACCCAAACGCTTCAGAACTTGCGGTGACGAGTACTTCAAAACCGAGATGGCCAAGGAAAATAGATTCGTTTATCTTTCCGCGTATTTTGACCCCATTGGGAAAATAGGCAGGTTCATTAGAGGTATCACGGAGTTCATAGTAATTAGGATCGGTAAAAAAAATGAACCAGTCGCCCGTCTCAAACTCCGCTTTGGGTCCAAGCCTACTATCTACCGTTGCCCTGCCGTCACCGAGATTAGCATTCCATGTGCGCGTAAGGACGACATCGCCTTGGAGATCAGAGTCGGTTTCAAAAGCGAGTACATCGGCAAATTCAAAGGCGTAATTGATATCAAGAGATGGGCTCTCTTGTCGCGGAATCCGTAATTCTAAACCGAATATCTCCTCCCTGAACGGATTGTCCAGTTGCCCAGTCCTGTCAAGTTTTTGGAACCGTGTTTCCCCCTTCCGCTTGAGAAACACCTCGTATTCATCGGCATCAAGAAAAATGATAATCCAAGTGCCTGCCGGCGTGAGATTTGGGTTAATGTCGATAGCATCAGTTTCTAATTTCTGTTGGCTCGCATTTTCCATCTGTACGGGTGTAACATAATTTTCGAGCAGAAAGTCGCCTTCAGGGGTGTAGTTAATTTTTGAAGGTAACCGTCGCCATGCCGACAAGTTAACATTTGCTTCCTCAGTAGCGGACTCTGATTGTGAACCTCGCGCGACATTTGCCTGCCACGCATAAATTGCTAACTGGTTCGTGACCTCAGCAAATTCATGTTTAAATGTGGGATTTTCAGGTTGAATACCTGTTTCCTCTCGTACGATGTCTTCCAAAGCACTCACATCAAAACGGAGCTTGACCTCGGCGGGTTTCGAGAGCACTGCTACACCCGTGCGAAATGCAGTCTCGTAGTATTGGGCAACCGCCGCACCTTGCCGAATGAGGCCGCGCCGGAGTGCAGCGACACGCGGAATCGGGGCAAATTGGAGGTCAGGTTGTGTCGGATCCGGCGGTGATTGTGATGTAACGGCGAGTGGAATACCAGCTGCATTCTGTGTTTTGGTTTCAAGCGCGTTGGGAGGGAAATGGATGTCAAACACCCCATCTAAACTAAAGGCTCTTAACGCTTCCTGCGTATAGTAAAAATCGTTGACGATAAAAGAGACATATTTCTTGTTATCAAAGAGACGCGTCTCATCAACGTTTCCGTCGTCGATTTCGTCTTCAATATTCGGGTCCTCCGGGTCGGCAAGGACATAAATTTTGTGGACACCTGTCTCAAGGGGAATATTGAGGTCTAAGATAGCCGTCGCGCGTTGCCAGACGTACGTCCCCTCCACCCAGTCAGCGGCTTTCACGACTACGGTCCCAAGAACGTCCGCGTCTCCGTCAACGATAAGATCTCCATCAAGGTCAGGGTTTTCTTCAGCAAATACGACCACAATATCCGCAAGCACCGGACGACCCCCATTATTGATCAACTCTGCTATCAGTTGGTAACCATTTTTCTCCTCATCAAAAGTATATTGAATAGGTGCCCTATCTGCCTTGTCAGTGCCGATTGCGAGGTTGGGTCCCTCAGGGACTCTGACGGTGCGGCGCTCTATTTTCGATGGAATGGCGACCTCGTGTCCCGTACTGTCAGTAATGAGAATTCGGTAACGTATCTGCAGTCCACCTTGCGGAAGAGGGATAGGTGTCTGAAGTTCATACCATTGTCCACCCTCTGGCACATCACCGAGCGGTGTGCGTGCGGGGACCATAGGCGTTACCACGTCTTCAAAGGTGGCAGTATTATCCCATAAAATGCTTATACTTCGTATGCCGGCCGGCCCTTTGTCATCAAGGACGAGGGCACTGATATTAAGAGTATCCGTGACCTTAGTATCAAGCGTCTCCCGGATGTCGTGTACGACAGGCGTATCTATCCAGAATCGGGTTCCACCGACAGCAGCACGGGTATCGTCATAAGCAAAAATACGGGCAATGCCACCGCCGGGTAGCGCGTTGTTTGGGACATCAATCCGAACAGTTCCGTACTCTCCCTGCCAGACGTTCCCACCTACTCGTCGCGTGAGGTCATTGCGAAGATTATCGTCAAAATTATTTGCAAAGACTGCGAAAGCAGAAAACTTGTCTGTGCTAAAATCGGATGCGCGCGTGAAACTTACATCTCCTACACTCCCGATTTCAGATTCTCGGATTACCCCTACCTCGTTTGCCTTAATAACAATTTTGTGTGTATCGTTGAGCGCGATACGTTCCAACTCGACCTTGATGTCAAGTTGCGGACGGGCAAGACGAGATGCCGGATCACCAAAAAGTGTATATTGTTCGGTTCCGGGAATCCAATCTATGTTCCGAATCCGGTTGATAAAATTAATTTTAGCATCGGCAATAATATATCCTATCGTTGGCTGTAAGGCAGCACTGTTGGTTTGCGCCAAGCCTGAAGACACGTGCGCAACACGAAAAAAGGCTTTAAAGAGGTCTATATCAAACTCGGCATTTGCTTGCCCGTAGGTAAGTCGTGTCGCCGAGAGTGCTGCAATAGCACCGTATTTTCCCAACAGAAACTGTTCACTGAGGCAAAAGTTTCCAGCTTGTTGTGGTTTGTCAAATTGTCCATTGAGACAGGTCGTTGTGATAACAAAGGGGAGGTATCGGTTCCGTAAACCGACAACATCCTCAATACGGAAAATAGACTCATCTGCCCAAGTCTGGCTTCCACCGTGTCCAGCGTATTCAATTGCAAGCGCGCCTTTATTGATAGCAGAGCGAATCATCTTACTTGTGTCTCCAGGGCTCCCAATTTTTCGGAGGTAGATTTGGCGAGTGTCATATCCAGGGGGGATAATCTCCTGTACCAGTTCATCGCGTGATTCCTCAAAGACGCTATCTGATAGATTGTCTGTATTATCGTCTGCTACCTGAATTAATGTGCCTTGCCACACCCCCATCTTTGGATTTTTTTCATAGTCAATAATCTTTTGAACCATGGTTGTGAGAGCTTCAGGGGTTTGCACCGAGAGTCTTCCGATAAGCATATCGGGTAACGCGTCATCTCCGCTCACGTTGACAAAACGCTGGTCCATAGCAGTTTCACCACTTGCAGGTGACCATCCGTGGTAGGTTGGGACGAAATTCGGATAGAGCTTATAGGTACCGCGAAACGTCGGATCTAGGCGGTAGATCTCAACAGTGGCGTTCTTGTAATCATAGTGTGCATCACCAACAAGGAGCACATAGGTAGGCGCTGGTTGCTGCCAGTTATGATAGGCATACCGTAGGAATTTCTGGATCCCAAACGGGTTGAAGAGACCATCACTAAATTCATTGTAGATGTCATCAATATCAACAACCATGGTTGTTAAACCTTGGGAACGCCGGAATTCGACGAGGGGACGAATACTTTCGGCGAAAGTCGAATGTGTAATGACGACATAGTCGGCTTGGTTAGCAGGATTCCTTAACGGTGTTGGTGGTGTCGGAACGAGTGCGTTGACACTTTTATAGGCACCACGACTTATAACAAAATAGCGTTTATACCCGTTGACAGTATCTTCAAAGTGGATTTGATGACTCGCACCCGTCCGAGAGACTCTCCCACCATTGAGCTTGCTCGTAATGCCATTTTCATTGAGTTCATATACGTCTATTGTTTCATCAAAGATGTTTCCGACTCGATATTGAACTTGGCCACGGTTGCGAGGTTCAGTAATGGTGTTAAATTCAAGGCGATTGGACTCCGCCTGAAAGTCCCGCCAATACTCAAGTTCATACCAGTCGAGGTAGAAATCGTAAGATCCTGGCGGTGTATCGTTGGTATCAAGTGCCTCAATGCGCATATAGTTCGTCGTATTATGGTAGATGCGCACCTGTGGAATGTTGCGGGTTGCGATCTGCGAAGCTTGACGTTTCCACTCCTCATCTCTACCAAGTCTCTGGTTATTAAAAATGATGCGAGCGATGTGGCGAGCAGCTCCCTTGCGCGAGGCACCTTGGAATTTGATACGCAAAGTAGCATTACGATCAATTTCAAGCCGCGGTACTGCCCTGGGGAGTTCTATCGGGAAATCTTTTCGGCTCGTGCTAATGTTCCCACCGCGGAAGGCAACGTCGAAATAGTGGTCTGCAAGTTCAGACTTAATATCATTGCCGGCTAAGACATCATGATGTCTATTATCTTCAAAGCGAACATGTGTTAAAAAGGCTCTGGGGGATACTAAGTTTGGCGTTTGCAGCGTTCCGTCGCGTTCCGTCGCGCGGGATGCCTCAAGACCAGCGGCCGGTTCTCCTCGTAAGCCGAAACGGAGCCAGTAGACGTTTTCATCGGTAAATTTGTTGTCCGCTAATGCCCGACCGTAAAAGATAATTTGCTCGCCAGGGTCAAGCATATTGTTCTCATTTTCATCGAAAATATAGACACCTTGCTTCTTCCCACCGCTCTCCAATTGAAGTGTATCAAGGTCTATACTCTCTGGTTCAATGCCGGCATAAGCCTTAATGTTGTTATAGGTAATACGATACATATCTGTCTTAATGACAGGGATTTTAAAACGGCGTGTATTGGCATTGATCAGTGCCGGTGCTCCCGGAACATGATTTCCATCTGTAATACTATAAGATGTCCGATGTTGTTTCCGCCACGGCTTTGCCTGCTCATAGTTCCGTAATGTTCCTTGGAACAGGTTCTCAAAAGCACGCGGCGGTTCTCGAAAAGAGGAGAGAGCCGCAGGAGCAGGGTTTCCGCCAATAACTGCACCCGGAAAATGCACTCGGAACGTCACAGACGCGAATATTTTTAATTGCTTCGTTGCCGGGTTGTATTGCACAGGGTTGATTTGTAAACTGCCGATGCGCTGATCTCGCACAAAACCACCAGGGATAACCTCTACAAGCTGCGTAGGATAGAATTTGGGGGAAACCCGAGAGGAACCGCTGGAAACCAGAGTAGGAAAAACCGGATCATCAGGTGTGACACGCACATTTTCGATCGTCCTCATCTCCGAACGCGCTTGAATGATGGTGACAACCGGTATTCCCGCGACAGGGATTCCAATGCGTTGCGTGTAAATGGGCAGACGGGGTTTGCCAACATCAAGCGTCCGATCCGCACCTGAAAAACGAATATCCGTTACCACACCTTCGGAGTCGCCCTCATTAGAGGATGTATGGGTGGTTATCTTAAGTTCTGGCAGGGTGAAACGTGCTGTGAGGGTGTCCGCTGTGATTGCAAGAATCTGAAGCGGTGACACCGCCTCTCCAGTAGCGGGCGGGGGTCCCAAATGTGTCTGACCTACGGCAACCAGCATCGGAACAGTAGAAAGCGTAAGGACTATGGCTAAAAAAATAAACTTCTTTTTCATTGAGTTTCACGATTCTTTCTATGGTGAACTATAGAAATAAATAGACAGCAGCAAAAACGGTCCGCCTCCGCTGGCGAGGTTTTGCGGCGTACGCGCCCAAATGCGATCTGCATTCCCAACCTCGCCCTTTTACAATAGACATTATATTAGTTGAATTGTGTATGCATTTTCATCTATTTTTTGCTATCCTATAGGCACATTTTTGCTTAAAATGCGAAAAAATGAGGACAAACTGGCAAATTACAATCGCTAAGAGATAACAACGTGAAATATA
>JAKZUG010000286.1:0-13992 GCA_047516705.1 Candidatus Poribacteria bacterium
AAGTATAGTTGAAAAGGCAAAATATGATACACGTTGAATACAAGAAGCAGGATAATTTCCCACATGACAGAGATGCTTTCCAATCTCTTGGTGACAAAGGACTTCTCAAAGTCAACAAAATATATAATGTCCTTTGTCCTCCAGTCTTCGTAATGGAGTGCCTTGCACCTAACCGTGCTACCGAGGCGGAAAAGAAATGGCTTCTTGACAGATTGAAATTAATAGAAAATCCTCTGATTTTTACAGGTGATACTAATATATCGCCTGTAATCGATATACCTCGTGGTGTTGAGTACTCTGGTATCCTTTCCTCAGAACAAATTGTGAGAAATTGCATAGTGTCCAAACCTATAACAATGGAACGCGTCACACCAGAAAAGCTCATAGCGCATCACAACTCTAGAGTAAATGCCTTTAAAAACAACGTAAAAACACTAACTGAAACTTGCGAGTTATATAGAGGGGATCTTACGACTAAGCCGTTGATTTCAAGAGCGCAAAGGTACTTTCAAGAAAAAACAGGCGCGAGTCCATCTGAAGAAGAACTTAGGAGCACAATTAAAAAAAACAAACATATTTTTCAAGCACAAGAACCAAACAATGTTGCAAAATTGGCACTGCAAACCGTCGAAAGTATGCCAGTTAGTTGGCATATTGAAAAGTTAAAAGATCTTTTAGGACTTACTGATAGAGACACAAGGACACTGCTGAATCGAACCCAAGACAGAGAAAGACTTACTCCAGAAAATTATTCTGATTTAGCATATCCAATCTATATCTGTTATCTAATGCTCTATATGATCTACGCCAGACAACACAATACAAAACATTTGGATCAGTCATACGTACGCGATTTTAGATACCTACACTACTTAAATTTTTGTGATCTTTTCATCACAAACGAAACATCTACCCCACACATAGTCGATTCGCTACCATACAGCAATATAAAGGAAACACACATCATGACGAGCAATGAATTGAAAGGTGAGTTATAGATTTGAACGTTACAAACCCACATTACATCCCCTCCAGTTTTTCAGTTGTTATCAGGTATACATAAGTCTATAAAACGTGAGCTCGGTAAAAGGTTTCCACTTGTAGCGCAACCTGTTAGTTTGCGCAAAATACAGCACAAACTAACAGTTTATGCTACAAAAGAGGGCTTTGATAGGCAAAACGCAACCTTTAGCACGGACGAAATGTTTAAGCCGAGCTGACGTTATAAAAGAATAGTTAATGGAAAACTAAATGTACCTTGCTAGGGATCCCCTCGGTCAAAACGGATACAGACGAGTTATCAGTATCTGTTTTGTCTTACTTCTTTTCTGTTGCTCTCCGCTCACGGCGCAGGTTAATATCTTCACGGGTGAAACGATGCGGCAGATGCAATTGGATCCCGGTTGGTATAACAGCATTACCTTGGACTTAACCTATCACTCTGGTAATACAGATCTGCTGACCTCACGCACCCGATTTCGCTCAGATTATGTGTCAAAAGCCTATCACGGCTTTATTTTCGGTGAACTCCAACAAGGCAGGAAAAATGGTGCGTTTTTTATCAATAAAGGCATGATGCATGGGCGAATTATCCGAAGCCTGACGGATCATTTACTTTTTGAATCCTTCATTCAAAAACAATTCAACGAATCCATTCTTCTCAGCGACCGGAATTTAGCAGGTGGTGGCGTTCGATTTGCCTTGTATCCACCAAGCTCCAAATTTAATGTCTACCTCGGTACCGGTGCGATGTGGGAACATGAACGCATTAATAACGCAGATACCGACGAGATTACAACCCATATCGTTAGGTCAACCAATTATATCAATTGGACCGGGCAGCTGGATGAACGCGTTAAAACAAGTGCTACTGGGTACTATCAGGTCCACGTGCAGCGTTTTCAGGACTATCGCATTCTTTTTCACGGAAGCCTTACCTTCCGACTGACGACGAAGTTGGCGTTTCCGATCCGGGTGAATTTTCGGTACGATAGTGAACCGCCAACAGGGGTACGAAAACATGATGTGGAAATTTTTAATGGATTGCGGTATACTTTTTAAAAATACAAAGGTAAAAGGAGTCATCTCATGAAGGAAGTGAAAACCTGCACTTGGCAGGTAAAAATAATCATCTATATCGGTATATGTCTTATCGTTTTGTCCAATATCGGATGGGCAGACGGACATCTTCAAATCAAGGAGAAGGAGAAGCAGCTTGTCTTAAAGGGTAAAATTTCTGAAGCACTCGGTGAATACGATGCACATTTGAAGGGAGCCGTTGAATACCTCGTTTGTGGACGCAACGGCAAGGAATATGAGAGCATTTTTGTCATTGAGGCAACAGCGAAAGAAATTTACGATGCGCTTGAAAAACTTAGCGTTGCGGTAGGGACACCTCCCGGCTACGATGAGGAGAAGGATGAACCGACACCCCCCAAAGGGACAGAATTTATTATCTATGCCGAATGGAAAGAAGGCGATAAAGCAAAAAAGGTCCGTGCTGAAGAACTAATTTTCAATGTGAAAACCCAAAAGCCGATGCAACAGGTGGCTTGGATCTATTCCGGTTCACGGGTAATAGCAGATTTGGATAGCGATGATGAGGATGCGATGATACCGCAGGCGTTCATGAGCAACGATATTGTCGCTTTGAAGCGGTTTGATGCGAGTGCACTCTTCCAGAATCCGCTTCCTGAATCGGAAGAGGAGAACATCTATAAAAAGAACGATGCCTTGATGCCAAAATTTGGGACACCTGTCATGCTCACGATTGAAGTCAACCGGAAAATGCAATTGTTTGTGCTAATCACAGGAAAGGTGCAAGGCGTAGGATTCCGCAATTTCACACAGATGAATGCTAAGCAGCTTGGCATCAATGGCTATGCCAAGAATCTACCGAACGGTAAGGTCGAAGTTGTCGCAGAAGGTGATAAGGCGCAGTTGGATGCGTTAGTCGCTTTATTAAAGAAGGGACCGCGCTATGCGAGAGTTGATTCCCTTGATGTTGATGAACGTCCGTTCAGTGGGGAATATAAGGCTTTCGGTATCCGGTATTAAGTCATGACGCATACCCAGTCCTGTAGCACACCGCTTGCAAGTGCATACCAAAAAAGCGTATCTGGGATACTCCTTGCAGCCGGGCTTTCCACTCGGATGGGAGCACCGAAGCAGCTACTTCCATTCGGAGAAAGCACTATCATTGAAACCGTCGTGGACAATATGCTCGGTGCCAAATTTGATGCGGTTATCGTTGTTATAGGGCACTGCGCAGCGGAGATTCAAAAGCAGCTGGGGACACGTTCTATCAAAACTGTTTTTAACCCCGATTACCGCGACGGTATGTTAACCTCAGCGCAGACGGGCATCCGGGCACTCGAAGCAAGCGACGCATTTGCGCTCATGCTTGTGGACCAACCCTTCATCACATCCGCGCTGATTGATCAGGTTGTTGATGCATATCGGCGAACGGAGGAGGGAATAGTCCTGCCGAGTTATAATTACAAACGAGGGCATCCGGTTATCTTTGATCAGAGGTATGCACGAGAGATCCTTAATCTGGGAATGGAAAGTGGTGGGGTACGAACGCTCCTCAAAAAGTATGACGATGATATTCACTATGTTACTGTAGATACAGACTGTGTGCTGCGGGATATTGATTACCGCGAAGATTATGAGCGCGCCCTGCAGGAAAAGTGATACACGCAACTCACATTTGCAGGACTTACGCAGCTCCGTTTGCTGGTGTCCCTTCCCAGTAACCGGTGGGGATTTAGAAAATAAATTATGTTCAAATCCATCGAAAACGTTCAAAACGTGTGTGAAAAACATGCGTATATCGCAGATAAGGGATTGGCGACAACCCTCTATCTCGCGCACCACCTCAAAAAACCTATCTTCCTCGAAGGTGAACCCGGTGTTGGCAAAACTGAAGTCGCTAAAGTACTTGCGGATGCTACAGGAGCGAAACTCATTCGATTGCAGTGCTATGAGGGTTTGGATGCAAACAGCGCATTGTATGAGTGGAACTACACACGGCAAATTTTGCAACTCCGCATTGACGAAGCACGCGGACGCGACAAAGAACATATCGGTACCGACCTCTTTAGCGAGACATTTCTGCTGAAACGTCCACTTCTCGAAGCTATCCAGAGCGATGGCGATGTGCCACCCGTCTTACTTATTGACGAGGTTGACCGAAGCGATAGTGAATTCGAGGCGTTTCTACTCGAAATCTTATCCGATTTCCAGATCACCATCCCCGAAATCGGCACGATTCAAGCGAAACATATCCCGTATGTCGTGCTTACTTCAAACCGAACGCGGGAGGTTCATGAGGCACTCAAACGACGTTGCCTCTATCAGTGGATCGATTACCCTACCATTGAAAAGGAATTGGCGATTGTTCAGACAAAATTGCCGCAGATTGATAAGCACCTCGCGCAACAATTATGCCAGATCATGCAACTCTGGCGGCAGGGAGATTACTATAAAAAGCCGGGCATAGCTGAAACACTGGATTGGGCACTGGCACTCATCACACTCGGTAAGGGGCAACTGGACGCGGATGTCGTCGCTGAGACCCTTGGGTGTGTTTTCAAATATCAGGATGATATCCAACGTGCTCGCGCCGTAGAACTATCGGAGTTGGGACTATAGAATGAACCAGAGTAGGAAAGGTCAACGTGTTGAAATAAAAATCTTTAGAGGGATCGGTTACCTCCTTTTAGTGGCTGCAGCTTTCTGCACGATGATCCCCTTGCTCTGGTTGTTGACCTCCTCTTTTAAAACCGCGAATGAGATTTTCGCAGTTCCCATACAGTGGTTTCCCAGCCTCCCCCCACGCGTTGCCTCATCGCCTTATGTTCTCAAAGATGCTTATCCAAAAATTGAGAAACCGATGGTGGTAGATGAAACGACGTGGGAAGGACTACAGACTGAACTTACACAAGCAATCTGGACGAAAGCGCAGAGCCACATCGCAGCAAACGCACAGTTTTCCAATTACGTTCCGTCCGAAGAGTTGCAGACCGAAATAACAGAAGGGTTGTGGCAACAATTAGTAACGACTTTGCCAGATGAGGTATGGCATGGGACAGTAGTATCCGTCGTTACAGCCGTGCAGGACGCTGTTATTCCAGAAGCGGTTGACACGATCTGGGGTTCTGTGTACCGTGAAGTTGGGATTGGGACGCTCCTGATAGAAGATATCGACTTCAATCGCACGCCAATTGAAGCCGTGAAATGGGAGACAGCATCAGGAACAGGTACACAGATTCGTCCATCCGAGGATACTCAAGCAGTTGCGAATCTATCCTACAATTTTCAAGACAGTGACACCTTCCATATAACGACGACTATTCCTACACCTGTCCCGGTTGAGCGGATTCGGCGACTCACGTTGCCTATCCGCGGCGATGCTTCTTACCACCGTCTCTCTTTAACTGTGTCTGTGCTACAGTCTGGAGAGGCTACGAACAATGCCCTCAGTGGAATTACCTATCAACCGACACGACCTTTCGTTTTGGAGAGCGCGTTATGGAAGGGCGCTGCATGGCGACTTCACGGCATCCCCGGTGAGTTGGAATCATCACAGATCACGATGCAGCAAATGGAGACGGACAATGCAGTCCAATCTAAGGTAGAAGCAGGAGCCGGGAGTCAATTACGCCTACATTTGACCATTCACCAGCCATCTTACCTTTCAATCGTGTGGGATAAGTTAACCTCAAACTACCGGAACTTGTGGAAGACAGTACCGTATAATCGCTACTTTATCAACAGTGTTTTCATCGCCACTGCGTCAACGCTTCTTACCTTGTTTTTCTGTTCGCTCGGTGGTTATGCGTTTGCGAAGTATCAATTCCGCGGTCAGAAAATCCTTTTCGGTATTCTCCTCGCTTCTATGATGGTGCCTTTTCAAGTGTTGCTCGTTCCGTTGTTTGGACTGATGTACGACATTGGATGGCTCAATAGTTATAAAGCGATTGTCATCCCATTTTCAGTGGGAGCGTTCGGCGTGTTTTTGATGCGTCAATTTATCGTCACGATTCCGTCGGAACTGCTTGATGCGGCGCGTATTGATGGTTGTTCCGAGTTCGGTATCTATTATCGGATTGTGCTGCCTATTATCAAACCGGCACTCGGTGCGTTAACTATCTATTCGTTTTTAGGTTCATGGAACGGCTATCTCTGGCCCCTCATCATTTTGCGAGATGAGGCGAAATACACACTGCCGATCGGTTTAGCGAATCTCGTCGGCATCTATCGTCAAGATTACGGCATGCTGATGGCTGGCACACTGCTATCTTTAATGCCGATTGTTATTCTCTTTCTCGCGATGCAGCGTGAGTTTGTGCAAGGAATTACTTTGGGCAGCGTCAAGGAGTGAAAAATGTCAGATTACACAATGGTTACGAAAACATCAGCGATACGAGAAGGCCGCGGAAAGGCGTTTACTGTTAACGGAAAGCGAATCGCTATTTTCAATGAGAACGGTACATTCTGTGCTGTGGACAATACCTGTCCCCACGCGATGGGTTCACTCGGTAGGGGTAGGATTCGGAACGGCATTGCTGTATGTCCCGTCCACGGTTATGCCTATAATACAGAGACTGGTGAATGTCAAACTGACCCCCGTCTCCGCATCAGGACCTATCCGTTGATTGTTGAGGACGAGGAGATCAAAATTGAGGTGAAGCCATGAAGAAAACTCGTGTATATCCGGTGCTTTTAGTGCTTGTATTCTGTTTAACACCAATTGTCCAAAACCGAGCATTTTCTCAACTGGAAGAGGGTTTGGGTAAATCCTTGAAACAGAACTCCGTAGATGTTTGGGATGCCTTCCTCAATACACTTGAGAGACGCGGACTTTCTGATCCACATTGGGAAATTCAACCGGAGGTTCAAGAGAAATTAATCGACTACTTCAAAGCGAAGATGGATGCTGGCGTTTCTGATGGGTTAACGTCGCTGCCGTCCCGTTTGCCGAGTTACATTCACCGTCTTCCTCAGGAGATGCTACAGAAATTCAAACTGCATGCCGAAAACACTATGGAAACTGATCCAAACAACGGTGCTGCAGCGAAGTTTTTGGCAATTGAGGCGTTTCAAATAGTGGATGCACAGATGCCTATCGAAAAGTACTCACTTCTCGAAAAGACAATGGTGTTGGTACCTAACGATGTTGAGATGTGTTTTCTCGCGTACGCAACATGCACACGACTCGGCGATCTTATGACGGAAGAAGCACTTGTTTCACTTGAAAGACTATTTGAGCGGTTACACGGAAGCGACCACCAAATCTCATATCAATGGATGATGAGACTTTATAGCAATGACCCAGCTTCGGCTACACCCAGCCAGATTTATCTGCGGATTAATAAGAAACATCCCACGATTGATCGGTGGGAAGCAGTACTAAACAAGATTCGCTCTGTATTTGAAAATGAATTAGTGCAGAAACCTGACTCAGGGGTCTTTAACATAATTGCCCATATTCATGAAACGATGGGAGATGTTGAAGCATCGCAAGCGGTTTTCAAGAGCGTACAGCCGATGTATGAGAAACGGTTGGTGGAAAATCCAAACGATAGAACTGCTTTGAGCTCGTTAGTCTATATCTATGAAAAATTGGGCAACACCGACCTCGCACACGAATATCGAGTGAAAGCAAATCCGACCCTCGCTTGGGAAGGGAAAGTGTTACCCGATTTCTCAGTCGCTGTTGATTTGGATGATAAACCGGTTTCACTTGCAGACTACCGTGGCAAACTTGTTTTGCTTGACTTCTGGGCAACATGGTGCGGTCCTTGTATCGCAGAGATGCCGGATGTCAAGGAAGTATACGAGAAGTACCACGACAAAGGTTTTGAAATCATCGGGATAAGCCTTGACACTGACGAAGCAACGTTACGCAAATTTATCAGAGAGAATCAGTTGCCGTGGCGACAAGTTTTTGATGGGAAGGGGTGGGAGACTCCCTTAGTTCAAAAATATGGTGTCCGCGGTATTCCTGCCCAATTTCTGATTGATCGCGAGGGAAGGGTTATTTCAGTTAAAGCGAGAGGCGAACGCCTAAGTGACCTTGTTGAAGCGGAAATAGGAGACACTGCGGATTGATATGCCTTCTATTTCTTGGAGATACTCCTAAAAATCCGTACTGATGCCTACCATGAACGAAGTTTTATGAATCGGTTCAAATTGGGTGATCCCTTCCGCTGTTTCAACACGGCGGAACCTGTACTCACGAGTAACAATCGTCTCAATCGGCGGATATATTTCATAGCCAATTTCTAAACGGAATGCCGACTTTTCATCGAGATCAAACAGATCGGCGAAGAAGTTCGTCTCGTCCGCCTCACCAATGTCGCGTTTTGTATAGAGTGCCCGAAGCCTGAGACGCGGCACTAACCCCGATTCTGACACTACCATATAAAGTTTGGGTGAACTATTGTTATAGTCTTCAAATGTCCCAAAGAAGTGGAGGTGTGGTCCTGGCTTCCAGATAAATTGTGAAAAGAAACCTCGGATCTGTTCATGACTGGTTTCAAGTTCCAGAAAATCAGGCATATCTGGCTCTGGTGCCAGCGATTTTGCTGACTCATACGTATAATCAAAGACAGAAGGGATATATCCTTCCGCCAAGACGCGGTACTCAAGTTTGAAGATAGCTTTGGTAAAAGTAAGCCCAACGCCAACAGCGTTGCCCCATGTGAATTCTGTTGCAGCTGCTGTGGTATTTTCTCCCCCTATCGGGGTACTTTCCAATCGCCGGGTGGGTTCCTGATCAGTTGATTCAGTTTCTAAGGATTCTTCGGGTTCTTCGGACACAACCTCCGGTTCCTGGGATAACGTATTGAGCACGGTAAAATCATTATATAGATCAAACCGAAAGGTGCTTTTCTCAATAATCGGCAATCCCGCGTCCACGCCCAAAGCAGTCAACGGTTCTTCCCCATCTTCTTGCAGATTTGGATCGATATCGGTGAGATAGGTGCCACCGAGTTCAAATCGTGTGAGAAAGTTATTATTTTCTTCGCGTAGAAACGGACGATAAAACAGGTGTCCACCGAAGATTATGGGACGTCCGATGTCATTTACCATCGTTTCAACGCCATATCGGTTATTGGATTTTCTGAGGTTTACTCGTAATCCGCGCCGGTCGTAGTTAGAATACCCGGACATAATTGAGCCGTGTCCAATTGTCAAATAGTCCAACTCTCCCAAACGGAAGTAGAACGGGTCATAAGGTTGTGCGTAACTGACGTAACGGATGAGTCTTAGCCATGTGCTTGGGCTATCCCATGATTCACCGTCTTCGGCGAGGAATTGATAACCGGTATCCATTGCGTAAGGGTTATAGAGTACAACCAAGTCTAACCCGATACCGACCTTTCCGAGTGGAATATCGGGTTGTGCTTGAAGCTGAATGTAGGGATCTGTGCCAATAAAGGTCAGCCCCCCTCCATACAATCCGCTTGTCAGGAAGTCGGGTTGTTGCATCGTGGCTAAGCCAGGGTCTTCTTGGGCAGGGGTAGAAGTTGGTAGGGTGAGAAGAAAAATGAAAATCCCAATTGTTGCAGCAAGGGTGCCTCTTTTATAGTGCGTAAAAACTTTATCTCTATTCATGTGCTAACAATCCTTCCATCTTTCATCTGGATAACGCGATCGGCGTTCTCTTTTAAGCCTTCATGGTGTGTCACAATTGCGATAGTGGTCTGGTGTTCCTGACGCAGTTCCTGAATCAAACGCATCAAATTATCGCTTTGGCGACTGTCAAGGTTGGCAGTAGGTTCATCGGCGAAGATGATTTTCGGGCGGTTGGCGAGGGCGCGTGCAAATGAGACGCGCTGTTTTTCACCGCCAGATAGTTGCGCAGGACGGTGATGGAGTCGCTCACTTAAACCTACCTGTGTAAGGAGTTCCGTCGCACGGTTTTCGGCTTCAGCGGTCTTTGTTCTCGCTATATCCATGGCAACCATCACATTTTCAAGTGCAGTGAGGTAGGGTAAGAGATGAAACAATTGAAAAACAAATCCAATCTTTTCGCGGCGGATTACACTCAGGTCTTCATACACTGGATCAATCTGTTCACCGTCAATTCGGAGTTCCCCGTCATCCGGCGTTAAAATACAACCGAGGAGACTAATGAGCGTTGTTTTCCCACAACCGCTGTCCCCCATAAACATCACCAGTTCACTCTCTTCGATTCGGATATCGACTGCCTCAACTGCGACGACGGTTGCATCGCCTGTGCCGAATCGCTTCGTTAAACCGATTCCCTCTACTATGGCTGCCATTTAGATTTCTCCTCGGAACGCGATCATCGGATCAACTGTAATTGCCTTGCGCGCAGCCAAGTAACCACTGCCACAACAGACAACAAAACTGATACACGCAACGATGATTGATTCAATGAAATGAATCGCGACAAAGATCGGTGCTGCCGCCGCAAATATGTAAGACAGCATGAGCCCAAGTACTACACCGACAGCAGAGATTAGAACAACCTGTTTCAGCAGTAATCCCATCACATAGTTGTCGGAGGCACCGATAGCCTTCAACACCCCAATCTCCTGTGTCTTTTCAAGCATCGTTACATAAGTAATCATCCCAACAAGAATGCCAGCCGCTAACCATAGCATCACCCGCAAGAATTGTACTGCTTTCATCGGTTCGTCAACATAGTACGCGATAATGTCTCCGAGCGTCTGGTTTAAAGTGCGTGCTTCAATAGTTTCTAAAGCATCTAAATCGGCTGCAGCCTTTACTGGTTGGAGATTCGTTCCCGTTTTGGCAATCATCATATTAACATGTGGCGTATTGCCGAGCAAAATTTTCTGCGCGATACGGACATCCATGAAGAGGAGCGGCGTATCCAAGACGAACATTAGACTTTTCGCCTTCCCGACAACCCGTACCTTTTCATTGCCCAGAGTAATCAATTCTCCGATTTCCAACCCCATCTTTTCGTCAACGACCACCTCGTATGGCACTGGATCTTCGGGTCTGTAGTCTTCAAAATTGCTTGAGGTAAACATTTTTCCCTCAACGACATGCTTAGGTCCGCCGAGTTTCCCCAATTTATAGCCGACAACAATCGCCTTGGTAGATTTTCCGCGGACAGTGGGACGCGCTTGTGCAAAAACTAAAGGAGACGCAGTGTCAGGGACTAAGTCTGGCGATGAATTCAGAAACGCCATGTATTCCTCAATGAGCATGGAAAACCCAATAAATGCGCCACCAGACCCTTCAGCGGATATCCAGATGTCCGCACCGGTGGATTCCACGTATTGCCGCGCTTGGATGCGCATCCCGTTCATGATACCGCCTAACAATAGAATCAGTGAAATCAGCACTGTGATACCAAGTGCCGTTAGCACAACCCTTGCTTGGCGATAACGCATGTCCTTGAGGAATAGTGTCTTCATGTTTTTAAGAATTGGGGTGCTGCTCGGTTTTGTCCAGCCGTTTCCTGTACGCTTACTCAGTAACGAGTGGCAACCCAGGTGGAGCCCTTGTCCAAAACCGGTTTCGATGAATGAGTTGATTGTCTGCCGCTAATTAAGGGTTAAAAATGCTCTTTTTTACTAAGAGGCAATCCGTTCAGGCATTGTCTGCCGTTTACGGCGATGTAATTGTACGTGTTCCTGATACTTACTTTCATCCGCTTTAACACCGTCGCGTTCAAGAAAGAGTGGAAAATCCGACGCGGGCGGTTTAGCGTTATGATACGCGTGACTATAACTCCGCATGATGATCCGCTGTTCGCGGTTCAGTGTCTCCAACCACTCTGGTGAGGAATGAAAACGATCGGCAGGTGTAATCCATGACGGGCAATAGGCAACGAAAATATTGTAGCGCACCACATCGCTCTCGTTTGGTTCGACGCGATGCCAGATACTGGAATGCATCATCGTCATCGTCCCTTTACGCGGACAGACAATCTTTTCTCTCGGAATACTCTTGTGCGTATCGTAGCCGTCCATGTACTGCTGACGGTGGCTCCCCGGTAGGACGACGAGGTTACCCATCTTCTCTTGTGGTAGATCGGTCAGCCAATACCCTATTTTGATTTGCAACGGTAATTTGGGTGAAAAGACACCATAAGGGAGTGCTCGTGCCCCATCAGGGTGCCACTGATTGTACTGTTTGCCGCCCGGTGGTCTGAGGAAAAACTGGCTCTGATGGAGTTTGAGAAGCTCTCCGAACAGGTCGTAGGCATAACCGACATGTTTCTCATGATCGATAAGGTCGGTAAAAACGGGATCGCGTTCGACAATGTTCTCCATGCCGAGGTAGCCACCGTCGGCATATTTCGGGCTGGTAACGGCGACGCGATCTATTGCGTCAATATAGGTCTGGATATCCGCATCGGAGATAGCGTCTTCAATGAAGATAATGCCATCTTCATTAAAAGTTTTCCACTGTTTCTCTGTAAATCCCAGAGGTGCAACACGATATTTTTGTTTGGCTTCCATTGGAGAACTCCTTTCGATTGATTTTATATAGCAAATTCCGTGCCAATTTGGACAACTCCATACCATCCTATTCTTTGCGAAACGTTCTGACATGCCTGCCCAAAATCGGGCATACTCTGTATCCAATAGCACGAAATAGGGCAGCACCCGGGTCAGATTGAACGCAAACTGATGAAGGATTTCAAGAATTCGGCTTGTTTTTGGAATCTACACTATACCTGAAACGAAGTCTTTGAAATTGGAGAGAACCGCAACAGTTGATGGCATACCCATAGTTGGCGCACCGCATCTATCTACGGGGCAAACTGGATTGTGATGTAGGTAAGGTTCACTGTCAGAGAAACCCAACCCACATCAATATTCACTACACCGCAACCTCTATTTCGCACGCATTGCTCTGGACGAGCCATACCGAAACTGCCTGAACGATGATTTGGTTTGCACGTTCAACAATCGGATTTAACGATGGGATATGGGCAAACATTTTTTGTGCTTGATCTTTCAGATTTGCAACTGATGACGACTCAAGGATTTTCATCTCTTTGAGAAAATTTTCAACCTCTGATTGACCGATGCGAGCGCGGTCACGCAATTCTTCTAACTTTGGTGTATGTGCCCACGCTTTTAAAACTGTGTTGCCAATCTGTTCAATCGAAAAACTTCCAGCAAGCTGCTGGGCTGCTTTTTCTATGGCAACTAACGGCAACTTACGTTTCCCCTCAACCACATGTGCTGGTGGCATGCGAAGGTCCCAGACGATTCTAAAGATCGATAAAGCTTTCAAGATATAATATGTGATATCAATTTGCCACCAATGAAACCCTTGCGGAGTAGCACTTGGGAAGTGATGATGATTGTTATGCCAGCCTTCCCCTAACGTAATGATAGCCAGAAACAGGTTGTTGCGAGAATCATCACCGGTAACATAGGGCTGTTTGCCGAACACGTGTGAAAGAGAATTAATCGTAAATGTACCGTGAAAAAGGATCACTGTACTCACGAAGAAACCTACGACGAGTCCTGACCAGCCTGCTACTGCCCATACAAGAACACCTAATATGAAGGGTGGTAGTCTTTCCCATTTTTCAAGCCAGACGAGTTCTGGATATTTCTGGAAATCCTTAATGGTAGTGTAATCTATGGTAAGCCCGCGTTTCGAGAAAATCCAAAGCACATGAGAAAACCAGAATCCGTGCTGGACCGGGGAGTGTATATCTTGTTCTGTGTCAGAGTGTTTATGATGATGACGATGTTTCGCTGCCCACCATAGCACACCTCGTTGTGCCGAACTCTGTCCCAGAAATGCCAAAAAAAATTGGAACGCACGGCTTGTTTTGAATGAACGGTGTGAAAAGTAACGATGAAACCCCGCCGTAATTCCAAACATGCGAACAACGTACAACGCGCCACATATAACCCAGTCGATCGGTTGAACATCTACCCAGAAAATTGCGAGACATGCGAGGTGCACAAGTATAAAGGGTACAACGCGCGGGTGAATGATGTCCTCCTC
>JAKZUG010000287.1:0-3614 GCA_047516705.1 Candidatus Poribacteria bacterium
CGTAGATGGTGAACTTGTAGGAGAAAAAGATGTCGCGCTTAGCATCAATCCAGGTCAGGAATTCCTTATAGGGGCAAGTGCTAATGAACTTGACCCGCATATGTTTCTATTCAAGGGTAAAATTGATGATGTACGGCTCTATGACCGAGAACGCGACGAAGATGAAATCGCACTCGTGATGGAAAGTGAAGCAACGGATGTAGAAGTATTGGGCAAGCTGGCTATCACCTGGGGACAACTTAAAACCGATTAACAGCACCAGATTCGCACTGTTTTCTGAAGAAAACGGGAAACCTCAATCTATTCTCAGATTGAGGTTTCTTCATTGCAAAACCCTTGCATTTATACTCCGCCGCTCTACACAAACAGACTCCGCTTTCAACAATCCTCATCGTTTTTATCACTGAGTTTGCCACTTTGCACGACAGAAATAGCGTTCACAGAGTCATTCAGTTTTCGGTTTTTCGTCGTTTTTGTCGAAGAAGTCGCGATTCGGAGATCGCTCCTACAGGAGGTTTTGGAACATTCAAAGATTCCCCCTAAAGGAGAACTGAATGACTCTAGGCAAAACCCTTTCAGACATTGACCCCCCCAAATCTATATGCTATAATAGAGAGAAAGGGGGGGTAGCATGGATTGGAAAGATGCACTGCCGGAAATCATAACACAACCCGGCTCACGGCTCCGGTTTGAGGAACCGCTTGCGAAACATACCCACTTCGGCATCGGTGGTGAAGCGACGGCTTACATCGAAGTCAGCACGGTATCTGAACTGGCAGCATTGGCGCGTTTCCACAGGCAGTGGGACGTTCTGGTCGCCGTTATTGGTCGCGGGTCTAATCTACTGGTGAGTGACACCGGTTTCAAAGGCATCGGTATCAGGTTAGTCGGCGAGTTAGCGAAACTGGAGGTTACCGGGAACGTTGTCTCGGTGGGTGCGGGGCTTGCACTACCAGCACTGTCAAAAATAATGTCGCAACGTGGCTTGAGCGGTGTGGAATTTGCGTTCGGTATCCCTGGGTCCGTTGGTGGTGCGCTGATTATGAACGCCGGTGCATGGGGCAGCAGTTTCGGAGATGTCGTCACAAACGTTACGGTCATGACTGACACCGGGGAACTTGTCAATTTAACGCACACCGAAGCACACTTTGAATACCGACACAGCGGTTTGGACATCTATTTCTGTGTTACAGGTGCGACGCTGGCACTTGAGCCCGGGGATGTTGACACAATTACGGAGCGGATGCAAACGCTCTTCAAGCAGAAAGTCGCAACGCAACCGTTCGCTGAAGAGAATGCGGGGTGTATGTTCAAGAACCCACCCAGTGATTCCGCGGGACGGCTGATCGATATCAGCGGATTGAAAGGCTATCGTATCGGCGGTGCGGAGGTGTCCACGGTGCATGGGAACTTTATCCTCAACATTGACAATGCGACTGCAGAAGATGTGCTGAAGTTAGTCGCGCATATCCAACAGCAGGTCCGTGAAAAGACAGGCATCTCCCTTCAGACAGAGGTAAAACGATTGGGGTTTGGTTAGAAAGTCGCTAAGGTCGGATGACCGTGCCATCCATCCGACGTTCCGGTGCCCAACCGCCGTTGAGTGGATGTTCCGGGAACGGGAATCGCGCCGCGAGTTCTTCGTTTAGATCCATACCGAGTCCGGGTTCATCATTTGCCCAAAAACAGCCGTCTCGAATTTCGGGGCAACCGGGAAAGACCTCTTTGGTGTTTTCACCGAAGACGTGCTGTTCCTGAATCCCGAAGTTATAGCACGCCAGATCCAGCGCGACGTTGGCAGCATGCCCAACAGGAGAAACATCGCCTGGTCCGTGCCATGCCGTGCGTACGCCGAAAAATTCACAGAACGCGGCGAGTTTACGCGCAGGACTGATACCCCCGATTTGCGAGATATGTACCCGAATAAAGTCGATGAGTCGATCTTTGATAAGATGAACATACTCGTTCGGATTGTTGAATAGTTCTCCCATCGCAATGGGAATACTCGTCTGTTGGCGCATCAGTTGGAAATAGTCTACGTCCTCCGGTGCAAACGGGTCTTCGAGGAAGAAAAGGTTATACGGTTCCAGACTTTTCGCGAGATTAATCGCCTGTATCGGCGGGATGCGTTCATGCACATCGTGGAGGAGTTCTACCTCGTCGCCGAGATTTGTGCGCAGATGATCGAAGAGTTTGATGATGGTATTGACGTAAGGGGTCGGTTCAAAGGCAGGCGAACTCCGCTTTCCACCACCCGCGCCATACGTCGAATACCCGGGTATTGCCACCTGTGCGCGGACATAGCGATAGCCTTGCTCCATATAACGGCGGATACTCTCCTCTACCTCCTCGAAGGTCCCGCCGCCTGCGTGGGCATAAAGTGTTGCAGCCTCACGGCATTTGCCGCCGAGCAGTTGGTAGACAGGCATACCGGCACGCTTCCCCATAATGTCCCACAAGGCAATATCCACACCGCTGAGTGCGTTATTCAGTACCGGTCCATTTCGCCAATAGGAACTGACAAAACTGGTCTGGAAGATGTCCTCTATGTTCGTCGGATCTTTCCCGATGAGAAAAGGCTTGAGATATTCATCAACCGCTGTCGCTACGGCGAGCGGACGTTGTGTAAACGTTGCGCAACCGATGCCGTATAAGCCGGGTTCACTCGTCTCAATCTTCACAACGACGAGCCGAGTGCCATTCGGTGCTGTCAGAATCGTTTTTACATCTGTAATTTTCACAGTGATCGTTCTCCTGTCTTATCAACTTTCTGTCAATTTTTGGATGCTGGAAGTATACCAGACCGGATGTGACGTGTCAAGGAATTCTCGAGCTGCTATTTTTTGTCAAAATTAGATTCTGATACGTGTCAACAACAGCAGAGAACCCTGGCGGTATTACAGTCGTCGCGCTGAATTCTGTCACAATAGCGGGACCTACGATTCGATTGCCGGGACGCAACGCCTCGCGGCGGTAGAAATCGGTCGGGAGTGCTTCACCCTCAAATATGACAGGGTTTTGAACAGTAAACGCTTCAGACGGATCGGCATCCGCAAGCGGCAACGATTGGATAGGAGGCTTGTCGGTTTCTCCAGTTGCCGTAAGACGTAGGTTTACAACTTCAACCGGTGCGTCGGTGCGAGCATAGCCAAACCGTTGATCGTGTGCGGCGTGAAATTTCTCAACAAGTGTTTGTGTCTCCTGTAGGCGCGTGCTCGTCTCAGTAAAATACGGGATATTTAATTCATAAGACTGTCCCTCATACCGCATATCAAGTGAATGGTCTATCTTAAGTTGATCAGGCGTGAACCCTTCCGATCTCATCTCATTTTCCGCACGCGTTAAGAGTTCGTCAAACCCAGCGTTTAATGCTTCAATGAGCGTTGCGTTGTCTGTTGCAAACCGCCATAGTACTGTCTGTGAATAGTCTTTGACGACATCTGCAAACAACATCCCGTAGGCAGAGAGTAAACCGCCGTTTGGTGGGATCAGGATTGTTTCGATGCCGAGGTTTTCTGCCATAAATACGGCGTGCAAACCGCCAGCACCCCCGAAAGAGACGAGTGTGAAATCGCGTGTATCAAATCCACGTTCCACAGAGATGACCTTGATGG
>JAKZUG010000288.1:0-2669 GCA_047516705.1 Candidatus Poribacteria bacterium
CGCGGTAGGTGCGGTTTGTAACCGCACCGGATTCTGTGGAGTATGAGCAAGATAACGGTTTCCGCGAACGACCCGGTGCGGTTAGGAAACCGCACCTACCGTCCGGAAAATAAGACAAATCCCGTTAATTGGGTATTATACCAATTCTGAAAAATGATGTCACATTACCGAATTTTACGAAATGCGGTGGAATAGGACACAAACTAACAGTTTGTGCTACATAAGAGTGATATATAACCAGAAATGGTATCAGACACCTGTCACCCCGAATCAACGCCAAATGCGCGTATGGCATTTGTCGGGGTTCAAGAGACTGTTTTACACCGTTTTCTATATACCTGTCGTACCGCTGGTGCTAAGATGTGATTTACCAAAGCCTCGGAGAGGCGGAAGGTGTATCAGACGCACTAAATTGACACCTTGGGGTGCGATTAGAAACCACACCTAGCAGTCCTGGAGGATCAGTGATAAATTGATACCTATGCGTCAATCAGAAAAGATACCCAACACTACAAAAAAATATTAGATGAGAACAACTCTGAAAATCCTATAATCCGGTGAATCCTGGTTCAGAAAAGATGAATTTATTGAGAAATATGCCTCTTTAATGATATAATCTATGTTGCTACCATTACAACGGAGGGTATACAATGTTATTTCAGAAACAGAGAATGATAGGGATGTGTCTGGCACTGCTGATGTTAGTCGCCTTTAGTGTAAACATAACCGATGCACAGCAGTCGGGCACCAATGTAAATCTTAGGAAATCTGAGTTGAGTGGTGCGGTCAGGGCATATAACGAACTTTCGGCTGCAGCAGCGCGTGCTTTTATGATACACCTCACCGACCCAACCAATACCGAAGCGTTAGAGAAATCGGTTGCGTTGTCAAACAACTTTATCGCTGAATATCCGAGATTAGACCGCGTGCATGCCGTCAACTACTACCTCGGCAGAGCATTGGTGCAATTAGGGGATGTTGAAACGGGCATCGCTACCCTCGAAAAACTGGTAGAGGATACACAGTCTGATCGTTCCGCTACGACGCTGTATGTAGATGAAATCGGGGATAGATTTATATGGAATCCCTTTGAACATGGTTTGCTGGAGTTAGGATTGGCTTATGATAAGAACAAACAGCACGATAAAGCCGATGCCGTCTATAATAGGCTGATAACGCACCCAAAGTTTGGGGGCTGGCATCAGGCACAGATTGCGAGGCAAATACTTATAACGGATACTGCTTCGCGAACAGGTCAAACCCCCATGACTCACAATGCGTGGATATATAAACCAGCACTCAATTTTCGGATGCGATATGGGGAAGACAGAGGGCAAGTACGCACTTTGAAGGAATACGAGGGACAGGTCGTGTTGCTCTATTATGGCGCACCCGACACACCAATTCTCAAACAAGTTCACGATAAATATAAAGACCAAAAGTTTCAGATTATTTCCGTGAACGCAGACGTATCCGAACTGCCTATTGCTAAACCTATAGTGGAAAAAGGTGACGCATGGATTCACTATTACGACACACACGGCAAAGTCGCCAATATGTATGAGATACGCGCCCTTCCCGCTGTCTTTCTGTTGGATAGCGAAGGTTCTATCCGAAAGACGCATCTTGACGCGGCATCTCTTGAAAAAGCAGTTGATGAACTGGTGAAGGAAAACCTCGCTAAATATAATGATCCGAGAACGCAAGCGGTTATCGCAAAGGCGGTTGAGGCACACGGCGGACTTGAGAAACTAAAAGCTGTGGAAAATATGGTAATGGATGCAAGCGTTTTTGAACACTATCCAGATGGTTCTGTCAGCGAAGAAGCAAGCGCAAAAGTCTACTTTTACCGTGATAAATCCTATATGGAATTCATTGCTGATACAGGTGAACGGCTCAGCCGTATCTTTGATGGCACTACAATTTACGAGAAAAAACCGGATGGAACTTATGAACGTATGCCTGATGAGGTTGCCAAATCTCTAACTGCTTTCTATAACGATTGGCTTTTCAGTATGCCGATTTGGCTCTTGCCAGTCCTCGCTGAAAACGAGATCCCTATTCAGTATGTCGCGACAGGGCATGCGAAAGATGCGCCTGCTGTTGTGCTAAGTGTTCAGCAACCTTCTGGGAAACCGCTCAAAATCTACATCAGTTCTGAAACACACTATATTGTGCAGCTTGCGTTTCATGATGGACTCGTAAACAGAGTTACGTCTTTTGAGCAGTATAAAGATGTAGATGGCATCAAAATGTCGCATTCTTGGACTGAGAAACACCAGTCGCATACTGAAACATTTCTCAGCAATGTCATCATCAACGCAGATATTGACCCGAAACTTTTTGATCCGAATTCTGTTGAAAAGAAAGGGGCGAATATACCCAAAGTGAAACCCGACAACCTTGCAGAAAACGCTGAGCCAAAAGCCGATGATATTATCGCAGCGATGGTCGCGGCGCACGGTGGGATTAGGAAATTAAATGCGGTTGAAAACATAGTGCGAGATTATACCCTCTTTGTGGCGCGTCCTGGTGGTCCTATGGAAAAGTATGGCGGCGGAAAAGTATATCTTTATCCCAAAAAATATCGCTCAGATTTCTTGACTGTCAAAGGTGAAAAGTCTTCGATGTTTACAGATGGCAAAACGATATACTACAAGGAAGGCGAC
>JAKZUG010000289.1:0-7930 GCA_047516705.1 Candidatus Poribacteria bacterium
CTGTCTTCTTCATTCAGTTTTGTCGCGCCATAGTTTTTAATCTCGGGGAATTTTCCAGCATGATCTGTCCACCAATCATTTTTCGAGAAATCATACCAGCTGAACGGTTGAATTGCCGAAGGCACGTTCGGTCTTAGGTCCTTAATCTGATTTTGCGTCAAAGCCTGTGCATAAATCCGGACATCCTTGACTTTTCCCTTGAATGATGTGGCGTAGTTAGGATTTAGATTGACTGAGCCAATTACCAGTTGTAGATAGGGGCTGTTCAAAAAATCAAACGGCTTTTCGATAGTATAGCCAGCGTATACTTCTCCATCACGGTAAATAGTGACCGAGTTGTCCTTGTAAACGGCGGCCATCATCATGAACTGTCCGGGTACAATTTCCTGCGCCGGATTTTGCGCGAGTTGTTCGGTGGTTTGCGTGCGAGTGTTGTCATCGCTGGCGGTGGACCACTTACCTGGAGCATCCTGCCCAAAAGCAAGTGCGTCATACTTGTCAGCCGCCTGTACGGTAATCACGCTGCAGTCCTTTGGGGCTTCCTCATCAAAGCAGAACCAGCTTACGAGCGTCTTGTCCGTCGTCGTGAACATAAGATACCTACCTTTCAGTTATGTGTCTTGATGCAACATTTCCTGTGGCAGCGAATGCGGGACCGAGATTCAGAAAACAACAACCTTCGCTATCGTATGATTTATGATACACCTAAACGTTCTATTGCCAAGATGAATTTGCCTCTGACTTGCCCCCACTGTTATGGCTGGTGATGATGACACTGAACATAAGCATTTAACAATAAACGCATGAATTTTGTAGTAAAAGGAAAGAAAATGCAGGGAAAGAACTTATCGCTTGGCTTAAAGAGCAGAGAATCTTGTAGTCAGTCTATCTAAAATTCAAGTTCAAAGTTGAACTTGAAAACATTAAAATTGCACCAAGTCCGAAACTACTGATTGCGTTTTTTTGAGGGTTTTCGCTGACTAATGTTATTTCTGAGGTACGGTGCTGTAAAAAATCGCATTGAAAAGCAACTTAAAGGTCCCATGAGATTGCCCACGGTATTGGGGTTTGAACCCGAAGAGAATCACACGTCCATCCCCAAGGGGTACTTCTAACAGCGCAGCCTTCTGCAGAATCTGTTTTTCACCCTCAAGCCAACCGCTCATCAACGGATTAAACTCTGGATATGTCGCTATAATTTTCGCACCACCGCGCTCACCGTCAAATACAGGTCCCGATTTAAAAAAGATTGCCATCTCGCTATCTAATCCGTGTCCGATCGGATGCTTCGTGTCTATCCGAACACGCAGTAATGAACCCGGACAGAAGAACGCGTCTTCGTCCGGTTGGTTTTCCTTCTCTACGACATTAACGATGCCGTTTTCACTAAGTCCAAAGTATTTCAAAGGCAGTTCTGTCGCACGATTTAAACAGATAAGCGTACCGCCGTCCTCCACAAATCTGCGCAAATTCGCCAACCCCTCAGTAGCAATGCCACCGGTGTATTCTGGCGGTAATTTTCCTGTTGAATGACCGTTGAGAATACCGGAAGCACCCAGATCTGGCAGAATTATTGCGTCGTATCGCTCTACCAAATTTCCTGCCTGAATTTCCGAGTTAGTGAGACTGTTATAGGGGAACTCGTGGGTATCCAAGACCCAGCGCGTCCACCCTTCGTCCATATTCGCTGTCCACGGCTTATAGAGACCGAGGCGCGGCGCGCGCACGCTTGTGAACGTCCGGTTGATTGTATCTTCATCAAGAGACGTATCGGTGTGGATGTGGATACCGTATTCCGAAGCGAGTGCCTGCATCTCCTCAATCTGTTGAAGCGGCGGTTCCACTGTCTTTATCAAGATAGTCCCGCGAGGCAATGTTTTGTCAGCAAGTTCTACATCTCGTCGCGCCCAGTGAAGTTTATATTTTGGGCTGTTGTCTGCAAGTCTTGCATTGAACAGACGATTGAGGACAACTGCTTCAACGTTTGTTCTGTTCTCGAACAGGTAACGGGTCGGTTCAAAGGCACCGTCCAACGTTCCTTGCACTTCTGTAAGCGTCGAAAGCTGCATTAAATCCGCCTCAAACGGATGTACAACTGTGATTGAACGCACTCCCATTTGTAATGGCAGTGTCCAACCTGCGATGTCGTACGGACGTTCCGGCGGTGATTCGGGCGATGGTCGGCGTTCTGGATAGTGTTGGACCTCAAGTAGGTCCTTCGCGTGTGCCCGAAACGGTTGGGACATTAAAACAACGTAAGTGTCCTCGGGGTATTCTACACCGTCAGCGATAAACGGTGCGTTTGCCTGATGAATCTGTACGCCGCCGCGTTTCAGAATATCCAACATCTTGAGCGTTGTGTGAATGTCGCGTTGTTGCGTCGGAATAAGGAAGGCGCGAGGTGGTTCATCTTGTCCTTTTGCTATTGCGTCGAGTCCCATCTTGTAAAAGTTTGTTTTCAGCGTTACCCGATGCTCAGCGACAAAATTAAGAATTGACAGTGCCGCCGCCTTCTCGTAGTCTATAATGTTGCGCAATCGCCACCACCCTCCGGGCCACGGTTCAGGAAAATTAGTGCGAAGCGCATATTGATCGAGCCCGCGCCGATACCCTTTTAAGGTATGGTGCGGTTGGAAGATTGGCGTTGCGATTTCCACACGTGCCGCTTCCGTCAGTATGCCGACCATGTTGTGCCGATACGGTACCGTCCGAAATCCGCCGTGCCACCATGTGTCGTAGACAGCATTTGAAAGCACGCCTGTAAACCCGTCGCTCGTCAAATCGAAGGCGAGTTGCGCGCCAATGAGTGAAAGCGTACGCTGTAAAAGCGGCGGGATATTCGGATTGACCGGCTCAAAATAGGGAGGGATCACAAACCGAGGACCACGGTAGCTCATCTCATGCACGTCGTAGACAACCTCCGGAAACCATTCTTCATAAAGCACTCGCGTCAGCAACTGCGTCTCTATCTGTGTCAACATAAACCAATCGCGATTGTTATCATGTCCTGTATATTTATGATACAACCACGGAATTTCCGACCCTTCATAAGGGGTGCCGACGGTTCGGTTATACCAGTCCACTACGATGTTTAATCCGTCGGGGTTTGCGGAAGGGATCAGAATGATTATCACATTTTCAAGAATCTCTTTGATTTGCGGTGTCTCGGCTGTTGCGAATTGATGTGCAAGCTCCATTGACATCTGTGAGGAGGCGATCTCTGTGGAATGGAGATTACAATTAATCAGCACGACGGCTTTACCTTCTTGCGCGAGAGAATCCAGTTCTTCACTACGTTTGGTAGGAATCGCTAACGCCCGCTGGATCTGTTGATAACGTGCCAGATTCTCCAAGTTCTCCGGTGCGGAAATCAGCATCATCAGAAGATCGTTACCCTCAGTAGTTCTTCCGAGTTCTTCTACCAAAACCCGATCCGAGTTTGCTGCGACATGGCGCATGTAATCGGAAACAGTTTTCCATCCTGCCACTTGATAATCCGAACCGACCTGAAATCCGAGGACCTCTTCTGGTGCCATAAGTTGGGCGGACGTTGGTTCCGGTAGCAGAACCGCGCACATTAGCAACACACCGCATAATGTTATTGATCTGATTTCCTGAAAACTTGATCTATGTTGCCGAAAATTGAGATACAATGAGCGGAAAAAATTCATGAGGATACCTTTCCTATGGACACGAGATACTTGGTATTTATTGTCCTTATAATATAACCAAAACCAATATATCTGTCAACTTTATTCAATAGGATTTACGCTGTTTTCAATACCTTAGCAAAAGTTTCCTGACAACTGATAACTAATAACTAAATGCATCTGTGGGATTAATAGGGCATTTAGTTCTTTTGTATGAGGGATCTCCGAATCGCGACATAGCCCTGTAGGCGCGAGCTGTGCTCTCGATCTTCCGAGCAAAATGGCTAAAAATCCCAAAACTAAATAGCCCTATGCACCAAAATCTACACTTGACTTTTTTTCAATTATGTGGTATTTTTTATAGCAAGGTATTTCAAAACCACAATGTTCTGTAGCGCGCAGTTGCAAGTGTGTATTACAAAGTGAGAACTCATGTTCAGAGGAACATTCTACAAAAATCAGGAGGAAATAGATCATAATGAAAAAGGTTGTAATCATTCCACTCGTTGTTCTGTTGCTCGCAAGTTTTGGATGTGAAAAACAGAAGGGACCGAGTAACTTATCTGTAGGTAAGAGTAAATTGATTGAAAGCGGGAACGCCTTAGAAGCTGTTGGACATCTCGAAAGCGCAGAAAAGGAAGAGGCCAATAAACTCGAACCTCGCGCCCTACTCGTTATCGCTTATTCATACGGGGTTTCCACCGGAGATGCTGACCGTGCCGGCGAGGGAGCCAAGTTCAAAAATCAACGGAATCAGCGGATTCAACAGCTTACAGAGGCTGAGATGAAACACATCCTGCAAGTACTCAGTCAACCTTCACAGGTACGAAAAGCAGGTTTACAGGCACTCGTAGACAAGGGACATGACGCAGCAGTCTTAATTCTCGACAGCCTTACCAAGGGGAGGTATCCGTCGCTTCACGCCGATTTTACGCAGATGTTGATTGATATGGGATCAGAAAGTCTCGACCTCATTTTAGCCACACTCGCCGATGAGACGGCCTCATCCGCTATTAAAGTCAAGCTCGTTCAAGTGCTGGCTGAAATCGGCGACGCGAAAGCCATTGAAGGGTTGAAATCCCTTCAAACCGCGACAACTATGGACCCCGGACTCACGATGCAGATTAACACCACACTCTATCAGCTCGGGGAGGAATCGTATAAGAAAGACATCATCGCTGGCATCAGGCATAGTGATGTTGCAGTACGCCGTGCCGCTGCAAAATCAATGGTGAATATCAATGGGGTATCGCCGCAAATACTTATCACTGGGCTAAAAGACGAAGATTCCGAAGTCGTCACAGCACTTGTAGAAGCACTCCGAGTCCACAAGGATGCCGCTGCTGTTGACGAACTCATGAATATTCTCACCGGTGAATTGAGCAACGACCCGAAGCAGGCAGCGATTGAAACCCTTGACGTTTATGGACAGGACAAACTCGCCAGAGGCTTGGCAAAAAGAACCACTATGCTACTTATTGGCGGGACAGTTAGCGATCCAGACAACCGTTATTATCTTGTGCAGCTGCTGCGGAGAGAGCCATTTAAAAAAGAGATTAGAGCATTAAAAACGATTGAAGATCTTGGGTCCAAACTTCATGAGTATCACCAGAAAACGGAGCAGGAGGACCACGTCAAAATTCCACTTGCACAACTTCTTAATGAACTCCAATAGTCCAAAATTCGTCTTTGTATATTAGACATTTTCCGGAGGAAGGCATTCAGTTTTCCTGTTCCTGCGCATGTTATAGAGAAATCACAATTCGCTATTGAGAAGTTGGCTGCCACGAAAGGATGGACAGTGCTCCAATAGGAATAGGACTTACGCAGTTGCTTCGTCCGTCCCCCTGATAAGAGGATTTAGGGGGTTAAAAATCAAAAAATATCGTCCAATGTGCTAAATTTGCGTAAGTCCTGACGGAAATGGAACCATTTTGCAAGCTGCGCCTTAAATTGTTGACATAAAAGTGTATTTATTTTAGAATATTCTTTACATCAGTACTTATCCCGATCTGTAACCACTATTCGGTAGAGGTGCAAAGATAGACGCTATATGGCAAACCTGCAAGCTGCATCCTAAATTTGATGTCACAAGCCAGACGAAAGGGTATTAAGTTGGCTCTTTTTTTATGTGCTTACAGGTTGTGCAGTTGAATGATGCGCGACCTTCGGTATCTTCATGACGCATGGACGCGACACGCATCACGGACGGGTGAGTCTAATTGAGATCCCAGGAGGAAAAGAAAAACGGAACATGAAAAAAACTTTGATGATATTACTGCTTATAGGCGTTGTAAGCTTCGGGTGTCAACCGGAGCAAGTCATCACCCAACTTGAAGTCGGCAGGAGTAAGTTATTAAACGCGGGGCTCACGCTGGAAGCCGTTGGACACCTTGAACGTGCGGAACAAGAGGAGAAAAACAAGGTTGAACCTCGTGCACTCCTGATTATTGCTTATAGCAATGCGCTTTCATCTGGTGCTGCGAAAATCCACAAAGTGGATGCCAGGTACCAAACCGAGCGTGACCGACGTGTTGGCGAATTGGGTGAATTTGAGATGAAGAAAATCCTGCAAATCCTCGCCCAACGCCACAGGATACAGAGGGATGCCATGCAGATCCTAATTGATAAAGGCGCACCAGCCATGCCTTTCGTTTTGGAGGACCTTGTTAAAAACCGGTATCACAACGTCCACGGCGACTTCATTCAAATCTTGCAGGAAATCGGCAGTCCAGGTATTAACGACATCTTGGAAGCAGTTGGCGATAGCAAGACACCACCTGCTGTGAAGATTCAGTTGGTCCGTATCGTGGGGGATATAGGGGACACATCCGCTAGCACGAGATTAGAAACGCTCCAGAATTCAATCGCCGATGAAGGGTTGAAGATGGAAATTAACACCGCACTCTATCTGCTTGGCAACGAAAGCTCCGAAGGAAAAATCGTCAAGGGTTTGACTGATAGTAACGTGATTGTCCGACGAGCCGCCGCAAAATCTATGGTATACCTCAAAGAACATCCGCCAACTAAGATGATTGCTGCACTTGGAGATTCTGATGACATCGTACGTAGGGACATTGCTATAGCACTGCGGAAATATCCTGATGCAGGTGCTGTTGACAATCTCGTCGCAATTCTGACCAATGGCTCTAGTCGCGAGACTAAGCAAGCCGCTATAGATACCTTGAGCCACTATGCAGAGAAAGAACTCGCTGATGGGTTGGCTGCGCGTTTGATCGAATTATTGGCAAACCCCAAGGTCGTCAACCATGAAGATAGACTCCGGATCGTGCAACTTCTTAAGAAATCTGCCCTGATTAAGCAGGTTAAAGAAGCAGACCAGTACGAGAATCTACCGCATAAGATTTATTTTTTCTACGAGAAGAAGGAAACCAACAATATGGTGAAAGACGAACTCAATCAACTGCTCCTTGTAATTGATGTAGATAACTGAGGCGTAAAATTGATGAGTTCCGAAGTGTCCAACGCTGGTGAGAGGCTGCGTACATTCAAATGCTAAAACTTCGCTACCGGACAGCGCAGGGAGACTAACCGCTATGGAGAACTATCCAACCGACATCAAGATTACCAAAATTGAGCAGGTTACCGTCGAGATTGACCAACCCGCAATCGGTTGCAACTCTGGTGCGAAAGAGATAAAACAGCCTGACCCGAACGGGAAGTGGAATGAACGGATTATCCGCATCTATACCAACGATGGAACACTTGGATGGGGGGCTGGCAGCTGGGGAACAACGTCCGCTGAAGATGCTGAAGGCCTGATCAATCGAAACCCATTTGACCTCCTGAATCCGGAAGACGGGGTTGCTGAAGAATTTCGCGGGCTTGAAAATGCACTATGGGATACTATCGGCAAAATCCTCGATAAGCCTGCCTATCAACTCATTGGCAGCGATGTTTCTTCAAACGGATTGCCGGCTTACGATAGCACTATCTACTTCAACGACCTCCTCTACAAGACGAAGGCAGAAGGTCTCAAACGGATTGAAGACGATGTCAAAAACAGCCTCGCCGATGGGTTTACCGCATGCAAGATGAAAATCGGGCGTGGTAACCATCTCATGGAACGTAAAGCCGGTTTGCAACGGGATATTGAACTCGTCCAACTCGCACGTAGCACAGCCGGTGAGGATTTCAAGATCCTCGTCGATGCAAACAACGCTTATGTCTACGACGAAGTCATTACTTTCCTCAATGAAACCAGCAATTGCGATGTTTTTTGGATAGAGGAGATGTTTGAAGAAGATGTTGAATTGTAT